>DATJGC010000406.1:0-5273 GCA_035495345.1 Chitinophagaceae bacterium
TTCAAAACGGATGTTTTGCAATTCACCAATTTCAGCAGGATTATCGGGTCGTTGTTCTATTGGTTTATGCATCAGCTGGTCGAAATTGGCAATGGAGGCTTCCACTTCGCGGTAACTTAAAATAATATTGCCCAGGTCTTGCAGCGGCCCAAAGATAGAAGTGGAGATAAACTGCATGGTAATGAGCTCGCCGGTACTGAGTACTTTTCTGAAGATGAGCCAGAGCAGGATAAAGAGAATCGATTGTTTTAGCAGGCTTAAAGTAGTGCCCTGCATAAAACTAAGCGCACGCACTTTCTTTACCTTCATCATTTCCAGCTCAAATATTTTTAACGTTTGCAGGCGCAAACGCCGTATTTCAGGAAAGGTGAGGCCAAGACTTTTTACCAGTTCAATATTGCGAAGTGATTCTGTAATAACACCAGACATTTTATTGGTCTCCCGGTTAATGGAACGCTGTGTGGTCTTTATTTTTTTGCTGAGTAAACCGGTAAGAGAGCCCAACACCAGTATGCCAATGACAAATACGGGAATCAGCATCCAGTTTTTGGTAACAGAATACCAGACCAGGAAACCGATGCCTACCACAGAGGAAAAAAGGATATTGATGAAGGAGTTGATAAATTGCTGTGTATCTGAACGCACTTTCTGCAGTACAGACAGTGTTTCACCACTGCGTTGTTCTTCAAACTCCTGGAAGCTGAGTCGCAGGGTTTGCTTCAATCCCTCATTGAAAAGCTGCATGCCAAACTGCTGTACGGCCAGCCGCGTGTAGTATTCCTGGAAGGCCTTAGCAATACGCGCCAGCAATGCAACAGCAATGGCAATGCCCAGCCATGCAAGTACACCAGATACAAGTTCTGCCTGCGGCCGGTTGCCGGGATGAATGGCATATTCATCGATGATTTTGCCGAAAATGAGCGGGTCTACAAGGCTGAGTAGCTGGCTGGCAGCTGCAAGCAGCAAAGAAATAGCAATAAGCCATTGTTGCGGCTGCAGGTATTTCCACAGTATTTTCATGTACCTACCTGTTCACAAAAACTGCGCCGCTGTAGATGCCTGTGGTGTTAGTGAGCGGGAATGCTTATTCCGCTGCTTTTACCAGGGTGGTACGCGCTTTCTCTTTGCTGGGGGTATAGTACTTCTGCATGAACTGTTTTTTGTTATCAGTATAGGTGCTTACTGCGCCAATCATGCTTAAGAACTTGATATAATACCATGCAAAATCTACCTGGTAAAAAAGAAAACCCGAGCGGGCACTTTTAGGATACAAATGGTGATTATTGTGCCACTCTCCGGCAACAATACCGGGCCAGAGTTGGTTTACAGACATATCATTGCGGTTATAATCTGTATGATCCTGCCGTTTGTCTTTGCCCTTGCCATGACCTTCATAATTAAACGTACGCACACCTACCGCCCATACACCGGCAGCGCCAAACAAGGCACATGCAAGTCCTGGTCCGCCCAATAAATAAAATACAACAAACCAAAATCCCCAGTTGGCTAACACGCCTGCAATGGTGCGCAGCGGATTGGCCAGTGAACTCCATTCCTGGTATTGTGCAAACGTGTTTGATTTTTGCCCCGTGTGTTTCATCAGGTGCACGCAACGGTTATAGCTTTGCTCATCCATATTGCGGCTAATGGGCTGGTGATTTACATCTGCCAGAAAGCAATATAAAAAGCCGCCTGTTGCATTGTAAGGATCACCGGGTTCATCAGATTTTGCATGGTGCACGTGGTGAGAAATCACATAAATTTCTTCGGGGATGATTTTAAGGGTGATGTTTTGCGTGATGAAACGCCAGAAATTATTCCTGAACTTAAATGCGCGATGTGTGCAATACCGATGGTACCACACAGTGCCGTGAGAACCCATGATGACCATGCTGTAGACAAAAGCCGCAATCAGCAACTGAATGCTGAAATACTTAAAAATAAAAAAGCCAAGGAAAACACCCAGCGCGGCTACCATCATCCAGCTGGTAAAGGAAAGCCAGTTTCTCCTGTCTTTAAAAATATTGAGGCGCTTAAAAAATTCACGTAGAATGGTGCCCGCATCGGGCTTCGATAAATTACCTGCTGCATCTTTCCAGCCGTAGGAAGGCGGTTCCAGAACACTATCAATAAATGGCATGCATCTCTTGTTGGGTTAATTAAATAAGTGACCCGCATAAGATAGGCATAATAAACTGTATAAGGTACTTATGTTCTAAAAATCAACCGATATTCTTTGTTTTAGGTGGTTTATTACGCGCATTTAACCATTTCTTGCCTTTTGATGTTGTACTTACCATGCATGTGCAACAGCATTTTGCTGTTGCACATGATAGTTTGCCAATGCCTGTTATTGAAATTATTTCTTTGCTGCTGCTTCCAGATCGGCAATGATGATCTTATCCATTTTCATCATTGCCTGCATTACTTTCTGAGATACGCCCGGCTCTTTACTGCCCAGCAAACGGCCCAATGCAGCGGGTATTACCTGCCATGATAATCCAAACTTATCTTTCAGCCAGCCGCACCTTGATTTGCTGCCACCCGCCGATAGCTTTTCCCAGTACATATCTACTTCTTCCTGCGTATCGCAATCAATAAAAAAGGAAATAGCTTCTGTAAACTGGTAAGTAGGGCCTGCATTGAGTGCCATAAATTGCTGCCCTTCCAGGTTAAAACTGGCAGACATTACCGTGCCTGCCGGTGCTATACCATTGTTTTCTCCCCAGCGGGAATGAATTTCAAAATGCGTGTGCTTAAAAATGCCCGCATAAAACTCCATGGCTTCTTCTGCGTTGTTGTTGAACCACAAAAACGGCGTAATCTTTTGCTTGCTCATAATCTTATTTTTTAAGTCAAATCGTTTTAATAAAATTACGCTATTCGTGTGCGGGCAGACGGTGCTGTTGCGACAGATAAAGGGCAAATTGCGTCAAAGTTTTTTTGTGGCAGCGACTTTCTTTTTGAGCGATAGATAATAACCTTTTCTCTTATCATCTAATTTCTCTATGCTATACCGCAGCATGGTGCGTGGCATATCAACCGCATGTGCGTCCAGAAAGGAATATAATTGTTGAGGGTCTTTGCTGCCCGCCATGCGCAGCATCCAGCCTGCCGCTTTTTGTATGAGATCTTCTTTATCATGCAACAGCAGGGTGGCAATGGCAAAACAATCTTTTAACTGTCCCTGCCTGATGAAGTAGCAGGTGCTGACCATGGCTACGCGACGTTTCCAGCGATTGCCGGAAACAGCCAGCGTATACAATATCTTCTTCGGCTTATCAATAAGGTACATGCCCGTCATGTGAAGGCAGGCAATGTCTACCAGGTCCCAGTTATTGATACGGTCAAGCCGCCGCATAAACAACTCATACAAGGCTTTTCTCCTGGCAGCACTTGTTTTTCTACTGCGCGCTGCCTTATCCATGATATGAACGGCAGCGGCCCTGGCTTCATGCAACGGGCTTTCTAATAAAATTTCTATCTGTTCCGTGGGCATGGCTGCAAAGGCCTTTACCAGCGCAACTAAAGCGGGTGTTCTTACCCCCAGGAAGATGTCTCCCTCACCATATTCTCCCTTGCCGGTCTTAAAATAACGTTGCATGGCGGCGGCATCTTCAGCAACGGAAAGCCGCCGCATTTGCGCAATCAATTCTTTTGCGGTTAATTTTTGAGGCGGCAGTATTCCAGCAACAGTTTTTTTCATTGCCTTTTGAAGGAAGGTTCTGGAAGAAAGATGGACGGCGGGCATTGCTACATCATTGTGGGGCCGGTAATAGGCTAATGAGCAATTTGTTTATAGCTCACCAGTTGTATACCTTTTTGTTTGATGATGGCCTTTACCTTTTCGCTGGTATACAGATCAGTTACGCCCTGCCTGTCTGCGGCCACCTCTTCATACCCGATATGATGAACAGCGCGTAATTCTTCTCCGTCTATGCCCGGATGTTCAACAAACAAATAGGTTTTGCCTGGCTGTAATTTTTGCAGCATACGGATAAAACTTTCTATTTTTTCGGCAGCGGTGGTCGTTGCACCATCAAAGGATGCCTGTACAACGCCATCGCTTTCTGTGGGGGCGCTTAAATGATATTCCAGGGCCAGCTTTTTTGTAAGTTCCCGCACCTGCGGTGATAAATTGTGGCATCCCATATGAAATGAAAGATGACTGATGCGGGGAATCTTTTTCAAAGCCATTTCAATTTGTGCCCTGAATTCTTTCTCTACATCTTCTAAAGACCAATTATTGTCGCTGATGCTTCTGCCAGGATAATTTTTATTGGGATAGACCATCGGGTAAAAATAACCATCACTGTCTCTCAGCGTGGCGACGGTGGTTAAAGGACGCCATTTGATATTGTCCCATTCACTGGTAAGTGCCAGGTGAATACCCACATCCGCCGTTGGGTTCGCCGCCAGCATTTGCACTGCCTCCGGAAACCAGGGCGATGGTACAATTACCTCAATGGAGGTCTGGATACCTTCTTTAAAACATTTGATCAGCGCAAGATTACCGGCATGTGAATAGCCCATATCATCGCCCCTTACTATCAGCCGGGGCGCCTGCTGGCCATGCATAATAGAACTGAGTAAGAGCAGGAGGACGGGCATCGTTTTTTTCATGGCGGTTTTTTTTCAAAGTAACCATAAAAACGGCATTCGCAGAGCAATAATCCCTGGAGAGTAGATTGCAAAACCAGTACAAGCGGCTAATTAAGTGCAGCGTTTGTTTGCAGCGCAGCCAGTTTGCCCGCCAGCAGGTTTTTCTCCGCATTACTTTTTGTACTGGCGATGGCCCGTTTAAGATGATCTATAGCCGCATGATGATCAATACCGGTATAAAGTTCTGCCAGCAGTGCATGGTAAAATGGATTGCCCTTTAATGGCAATGCTTCGGCCGCGCCGAGGGCTTCCTGCCTGGCTATTTTTTCGCCGGCCAGGAATGATCTTACTTTAAAAAATGCATAAGTACTGTTCAATGCCGCCACTGCTGTATAAGATAACTGTAGTAGCTGCTGGTATAAGGTAAGTATCCGCTCCCATTTCTCTAAGCTATCCGCTTTTTGTGTATGCCAGTATGCTATAGAGGCCTCCAGATGATAGGGAGATAACCGCTGTCCGCCAGATGATAAATGAAGCAATTGAATTCCCCTGGCCAGCAGGGGCTGGTTCCACTGACTTTCATCCTGGTCTGCGTACAGCACGATATCTCCCCATTCATTTTTCCTGGCATTAAGCCTCGACGCCTGAAAACACATCAGCGCAAGCAGGGC
>DATJGC010000407.1:0-5104 GCA_035495345.1 Chitinophagaceae bacterium
AAGGAATATGCCGAAGCGGATATCTCTTCCTTCCCCGCCACAGGCACTACCAACCCCGGCGCCAGGGGCAACCGCGGAGATCATGAAGTGGCTTACAATGAAGCCTACAGTAAAACACAGGCCCTGAATTTTACAGATTGGACCTTGTCTGTTGAAGGAAGGGTGGACAGGCCCACACAAATATCGCTCGCGGCACTAAAAGCATTGCCGGCCCGCACGCAAATTACGCGGCATACCTGTGAAGAGGGGTGGACGGCCATTGCCAAGTGGACCGGCGTACCGCTTAGTGTTGTACTCAGCCAGGCAGGAATAATGAGCAATGCGCGTTTTGTAAATTTTTACGCCTATGATGGCTATATGGAAAGCATTGATATGATGGATGCACTTCACCCGCAAACCATTCTTGCCTATGCTATGAATGATCAATCACTGCCCGTGCAGCATGGTGCCCCTGTAAGACTACGTGTAGAAACCCAGATTGGCTATAAGAGTGTAAAATACCTGCAGAAAATTGTAGTCACCGATGAGTTTGTAGATACCGGCGACAGCGGCTGGGCCTGGTATACTGGCATATAGGCATCGCACCCGGTGGTGCACCTATTCTTCCAGGAAGATGGTATCCGTTCCGGTCTTCTCAAAACAAAGATTAACGGTTCGGCCTATGGCGCTGGTTTTATGAATGGTTCTCGCCGGCAGTTTTATAAACTCACCGGGTGATAAGATAATGGCCGGGGCATCACGGAACTCAATCATCAGTTGCCCCTCCAGCACTATAAAAAGTTCATCCGTTTTTTCATGGTAATGCCATTGATAGGCTTCTTCCATCACTGCCAGTCGCAAACAATGATCATTTACTTCTTCCAGCAGAAAATTAGCGTAGGGTTCGCGCACTGCATCGCTGAACATTTTAAATTGCTTTTTCTCAATCATTGGTGAAGCGTTCATATAATACGGCTATTGGTAAACGTTACTGATTAATGTGCGGTGAGCGTTGCATTTTTTCCACAGCGAGCGCCTCGTGTTTGTGCGGTATTGCAAATTATGATTGGCCAATACGCATCACCTCCCTTATTTCATCTATAAAGGCGCCGGTAGACAAAGGCTTTTGCAGGAAGTAGTTGGCCTGGCAGTTTTTCACCGCCTCTTTATCTTCGGGCAAAGCAGAATACAGCACCACGGGTATATGCTGAAACTGCGGCTGCTGCTTAATCTGGAGGCAAATCTTGCGACCGTCCCACGGAGGCATGTGGATATCAAGTATAATAATATCAGGGGTTACATAGCTCAGTGTTCGTAATACAGCCGAACCATCGGCCAACGTAGTAACACTATAGCCATTGGATTTTAAAACACTCTTTAACATTACCAGGAGATCTGAATCATCGTCTACCAATAAAATTTTTTTCATCAAAGCCAGATTTAAGGCCAAAATAATCAGAAATAGTGCCAATGCGCCAGTTCAGCTACGGCGCATTACCACTTCGTTGTATTGCTCCGTTACGGCAGCTTTATTACCTTCACCACTCCATCCGTTACCTCCGCAAAAATAATTTTCCAACCCTGCCAGTTTTTTCACCGCAACCCAACCACCATGGCAGTAGAATATGATAAAGGCCCCACGGCCGCAATGGCAACCCTGTTGATGCAGCACCCTGACTATACCCCGCATGCAAGTTTATTCTGGCATCATTGGGGGCCGGTATTTTACCGCGGCCGCCTTGATAAGTCTGCAAAGATATTATGCGTTGCATCAGACCCCGGTCCTACAGAGCGGATTGGCGGCCGCGCGCTCATTGGTAATGCCGGTCAGCGTTTGCAGGGTTTTCTCGCAAAGATTGGCATCAACAGGTCTTATTGTTGTTTAAATGGTTTTGTGTACTCATTGCATCCTTCTCATCTCTCAGACGGCATACAATTACTGAGTGATGTAACACATACCGCCTGGAGAAACAAAGTTTTTGATAAAGCCACCGGCAGTGCATTGCAGGCCATTGTTGCCTTTGGTGAAGTAGCAAAGAAAACGGTTGCACTCTGGTCGGGCCGCGGCAGCACTCCCGTGTTTGAAACATTTCATCCCAGCTATCGCGGAGAAGAATCTGTACTAACGGCAGACTGGAACCGCGTTGTGCTGGCGCTCCGACAAATAGTAAGCAAAGACCCCGGTGCAGCAGCCGATCTTCCATTGTATGGTACCGCCTTAACGGAAGCGGATTATGCGCCCATTCCACGGCGTGATCTTCCTTTTGGCACACCTGATTTTTTGGGCGATGATAAATGGTGGCGGCAGAAAGGCGCCAATCATTCCAACACGGTAAGCAGGCCTCCCGGCAATGATTTTGCCCTTACCTGGAATTGTCCTGGCAAATAAACCCAGCTCATGCATAAGATACCTATCGACCTCATGGACGGACCGCAATTTGCACTGCGCGGACGCATTGTTACCATGAATAAAACAAGAGATGTTATTGATGATGGAGTGATGTATGTAGACAAGGGTCGTATAGCGGCGATAGCCCCACATGGCGCGGCAGCACCGGAAGGTTTCAAGGATGTAGCCATCATCAATACCCGGTCTACCATTTACCCCGGCCTGATAGAACTGCACAACCATCTTAGCTATAATATCCTCAAACTATGGAATGTGCCGGCCACCTATACCAACCGTAATCAATGGGCGGGTATAAAAGAATACCGGCGTCTGATTAGCGGGCCGATGAATGTGCTCGGTCGCACACCCGGTTGCGTGGAAGCCGTTGTTCGGTTTGTAGAATGCAAATGCCTGATGGCGGGCGTTACCACCAGCCAGGGCATTGCGCTTTTCTCCAACAGCGGCATTCAAAAATATTACCGCGGCGTGGTGCGCAATGTAGAGAATACAGATGATGCAGACCTGCCTGAATCGCTGGATAAGATCTCCGATGTGGAAGCACATTCTGCGGCAAAATTCTTTGAACGATTGAAGAGACAATCCTGCCTGCTATTGCATCTCTGTGAGGGCACCGATGAAAATGCACACAAGCATTTTACTGACCTGCAATTGAAAAACGGCCACTGGGCCATTACAGATGCGCTGGCCGGTATCCATTGCGTTGCACTGAATGAAGAAGATTACAAAATAATGAAACAGGCCCGGGCCTCCGTGGTATGGTCTCCTTTAAGCAACCTGCTGCTCTATGGCAAAACCGCCGATGTAAAAGCCGCCGTGAAAAATGATATCACCATCGGACTGGGGTCTGACTGGTCGCCCTCCGGCAGCAAAAATTTATTTGGAGAATGCAAGGTGGCAAGACTGGTGAGCCGTGAAATGGGCATCTTTGATAACGATAGTGACATACTTGCGCTGGCCACCATTGAGGCGGCCAAAATTTTAAAGTGGGATCATGAACTGGGCAGCATTGAAGCGGGTAAGCGGGCCGATTGTATGCTGATGACCGGCGTTACCGGCGATCCCTACCAGCAATTCCTGACGAGATCTGAAGCCGCCATTTCACTCGTTATCATCAACGGTATACCCCGCTACGGTTATGCATCGCTCATGAAAAAATTTGAAAAGGAAAAAGAAGATATCACCGTGGGAAAAAGAAAATACCAGTTGTTTTTGCAGCAGTCAAGCGCAGATGCCGCCGTTGGAGCGCTGGGTCTGCAGGCCGCAGTGGACAAACTCACCGATAGCCTGGAACGCTTACCAGAGCTGGCGAAAGAATTGGACAACCGCGGCTTTAACCCCATTTCCACGGGTATCGCCAATACAAAGCCGCAGTGGTTCCTGGTGCTGGATCACGATGATGAAGCGGAGGGGGAGAGACTGCGCATGCAGGGAGAAGAATCGTTAGATACCAGCGCCATGCTGGCGCCTGCTGAACCGCTCTCTGCCATTGTAGAGAAAATGGATCTGGATGCTATAACGGTAGCTGCCGACAGAAGTTTTCTTAGCTCGCTGCAATCTCAACGCAACCTGCCGGCCTATGTAAAGAAAGGGCTTGCCCAGATGTACCGTTAGTTAGTGTGGATGCAGTAATTGCGCAATCAATTTTAACCCACAGATTTCTCGCGTGCCGCGGCTACCACAGGTGATGTCTTTACCAGGTTATTGATCATACCGTTGAAAATAAAATAGTGGAAAGGCAACACACTGTACCAATACAGCCTGCCCCACAAACCGCGCGGGCGGAAGGTGGCGGTTTGCACCAGCATACTATTGCCGTCTTGTTTATCCAGCTTAAATTCTAGCCAGGCTTCGCCGGGCAATTTCATCTCGGCATAAAGGAGCAATCGCCTGGCTTTTCTATCGGCCACCAATACACGCCAGAAATCAAGCGAGTCACCGGAATGAAGACTGCCTGCACTGGTTCTTCCTCTTCGGAGGCCAACGCCTCCGAAGGCCTTGTCTAAGAAACCGCGTGCCTTCCACAATGCATTGCCATAATACCAACCTTTCTCTCCGCCAATATGCCACACATTGGTAAAAACCGCTGCTTCATTGCCATTGATAACGCGTTTCTTTACATCCGTGAAACAACCATAGGCGGGCAATTCTACATTACGCAGTATAGACGGATTGGTATTAAACGCGCTGAACGCATCCTTCCAGCTGCTCACCACATCATTCTGTTCAATTTTCTGGAAAGCCATTTCTACCGCCTGGCGATAGCTGATGAGTTGTATACCGAGTTCTTCTGCCAGCTTATTGGGTCGGCATACCACGTTTACCTTCATACTGTCTACCAGGTTTTTCGCCAGCGTGTAAGAGGTAGAGGTAACAAAATAGAGCCAGTAGCTGGAGAGTGCGGGCGTCATAACGGGTACGGTAAGAATGGTACGCTTTAGCCTTCTTACGGAGGCAAACTGCAGCATCATTTCTTTGTACGATAATACCTCCGGCCCGCCAATATCATAATCGTTGTTGTAATAAGCTGGTTGCAACGCAATACGCGTAAGAAATTCGATAACGTTCCGGATCGCAATGGGCTGGCAAAGGGTCTTCACCCATTTTGGGGTAATCATCACCGGTAGTTTCTCTACCAGGTCGCGGATAATTTCAAACGAAGAACTGCCTGAACCCACAATGATGCCGGCCCGTAAAACCGTGGCGGGTACTTTGCCT
>DATJGC010000408.1:0-5780 GCA_035495345.1 Chitinophagaceae bacterium
GGGCATGGAATACCGCCGTTGCGGTAACAGCGGTTTACAATTGCCAGCCGTCTCATTAGGGCTATGGCATAATTTCGGTCATATAGATAAGTTAGACAATGCCCGCAATATTCTGCGCGTAGCATTTGACAATGGCATCACCCATTTTGATCTGGCCAATAATTACGGGCCGCCGCCCGGTGCTGCAGAGGAAAATTTCGGTCGTATCATGAAAGATGATTTCATGCCCTACCGGGATGAGTTGGTGATATCTACCAAGGCAGGCTGGGGTATGTGGCCGGGTCCTTATGGAGATTTCGGTTCAAGAAAATACCTGGTGGCCAGCCTTGATCAAAGCCTGAAGAGAATGGGACTTAATTACGTTGATATCTTTTATCATCATCGTCCAGATCCGTCTACACCCCTGGAAGAAACTATGGGCGCACTTGATTTCCTGGTACGCCAGGGCAAGGCATTGTATGTGGGCATCTCCAGCTATCAACCGGCAGAGGCGGCTAAAGCATTTGCCATATTGCAGCAGTTGGGCACCCCCTGCCTGATTCATCAACCTAAATATTCCATGTTTGAAAGATGGATAGAAAACGGCCTGCTGGATTTGCTGGGCAACAGCGGCGTAGGTTGTATCCCCTTCTCCTCACTGGCGCAGGGATTGTTAAGCGATAAATACCTGCATGGCATACCGGAAGGTTCACGCGCGGCTATAAAACGTGGCAACGGTGCTATTGAACCTGATGCCATTACAGAAGACAAGATAAAAAAAGTTGCCCTGCTGAATGAGCTGGCAAAAGAAAGAGGACAAAACCTGGCGCAGATGGCACTTGCATGGGTGTTGAAAGACCCAAGAATAACCTCTGTACTTATTGGCGTAAGCAAACCTGAACAGGTAAAAGATTCTATTCAATGCCTGCAGAACTATCATTTTTCTGCCGAAGAACTTGCACGCATCAACAAAATATTATCGTCTTAAACTCGCAGGTAAATTCAATGAAATTGCTTGCAGTATCATCTGCCTTCAACATTTACATTTCTATAAATACTATTTATGCCTATTTCCAAAACGATTGCTGCCGCTTTTATTGCTTTGTCTTTTGTCTCGGTAACCCTGCACGCACAAATGCCCGGGGCCAGGATAGGCTCCTTTGATACTTTTGCGGATATTGGTGCACCCGCCATGCCCGGTGCTGCCAGTTACCATGCGCCTTCACAAACCTATCATATTACCGGTACCGGTTCTAATATCTGGTTTGCAACAGACAGCTTCTCTTTTCTTAGTAAAACCATGCAGGGTGATTTTATTTTGCAAACACAGGTAAGTTTTGTTGGTGAAGGGCATGTTGCGCACCGTAAAGCAGGCTTGATGATCAGGGCATCATCTGCTACCGATGCACCCGTTGTTGCCTGCACGGTACATGGCGATGGTTTAACCGCACTTCAATACCGCAGCACCGCGGGTGGTACCATGAAAGAAATTAAGTTCAGCATTAAAGCGCCGGATGTATTGCAGCTGGAGAAGAAGGGAAATAAATACACCATGTCTGTGGCGCATTTTGGTGAAACGTACCAGGTGCAGGAGCTCGACAGTATTGATATTGGTAAAGACCTGCTGGCCGGTTTATTTGTTTGCCCGCATACCAACCAGTTTTCTGAAGAAGCTATTTTCACTAATACAAGAATTTTTAAGCCGGCACCCGATACGCTGGTACAATACAAAAGTTATATCAACAGCGCGCTGGAGATAATGGATATTGCTACAGGGCAGCGGCAGGTGGTAGCCAGCAACCCAGGTTCCTTTCAGGCACCCAACTGGACACCCGATGGCAAAACACTTATCTATAATGAGGCTGGTAAACTGTACAACTTTAACCTGCTTACCAAAACCGCTACCGTACTCAATACCGGCAGCGCCAATAAAAATAATAACGACCATGTGCTTTCTTTTGATGGCAGCATGATGGGCATCAGCCACCAGCCCGCCGAAACCAATGGTCAGTCGGCCGTATACGTACTGCCCACCAGTGGCGGCGAACCAAAACGTGTAACAGAGAAGACACCTTCTTATCTCCATGGCTGGACGCCAGACAATAAATTTCTCCTGTACACGGGCTCGCGCAATGGTGATTTTGATATTTATAAGATTGCCACAACAGGCGGTACAGAAACGCAGCTGACCAATGCAAAAGGATTAGACGATGGTGCTGAATACAGCCCCGATGGCAAGTTTATTTATTTCTGCTCTGCAAGAACCGGTAAGATGCAGGTATGGCGCATGAATGCCGATGGTAAACAGCAGACGCAGTTAACGTTTGACGACATGAACAACTGGTTTCCGCACGTTTCACCAGATAACAAATGGCTGGTCTTTATCTCTTTTCCAAAAGAAGTGCCTGCAGATAAACACCCTTTTTATGAGCGCGTATACATTCGGCTGCTGCCAATAGCCGGCGGCAATGCCAAAGTAATTGCTTACCTCTATGGCGGGCAGGGTACTATGAATGTGCCCAGCTGGTCGCCCGACAGCAAGAAGATTGCCTTTGTAAGCAATGGTATTTTTTAAGGGGATGCTATTGCTTACCTGCCTGCTCCGAGAAACCGCGCAATGTAGGCTTCCCTGGGATCACGCACTGTATTGTTCCAGGTTGACTGGTAATAGGGTTGCGACATATGATGCGCGCGATACGGCACCGCATACACAATTTTTTTACCAGTGGCCTGGTTGATGGCGGCGTAAATACTGGAAGAAGGGCAGGTGAAATCTATTAAACCAATTTCTGTTACCAGGTTGGCCTTACAGCCGGTGAGCAGCCAGCCTGCATCAAAATAAGGCAGCACTTCATTGGCTTTTGCCAAATCAGTAACCTGTAAGTAAGGATTGGGCCAGCCGCCCTTGCTGTTGTCTAACGTTGCTGCATAATCGCACAAGGCAGGTACGGTAACCACCACATCCGTTACACGATGATCCAATCCTGCTGCTACCAGGGCCTGGCCGCCGCCCTGGCTTTCTCCCATCACCAGTATGTGCTTGCCATCCCATTGGGGTTGCTGCGTTAGAAAATCAAGTACCCGCATTAAACGGAGGTACATGCCGCGGAAATAATACGCTTGCCGCGTTGTAACAGGGCGGTTGTAATAATTGGCAAGTACCGATTGCTCAAGGCTGTCGTAATAAGACTGCGGCTGGCCATTAAGCATGCCATGCGCATTTAGATCAAATGATAATGCGCCCCTGCCCATGGATGCATATTTTACAGCAATTTCAGGTTGAGCCTGGCACCAGTTGCCTTTAACACCTGCTGCATGCAGGTAGAGCACAATGGGTAATGAATGGGCAGCCGCCGCCTGCGGCTTTGCGAAGTAGCCGCGTGCAGGTGCCGGCCCGGTACAATTGATTTCAGCATCAAAGCAAAGGGTGGCAGTTGACACCGTTGAAACAGGCTTTAGCTGTACCTGCAAAGGCATCGCCCGCAGGGCCTTTCTTTCTTTTTGCCAATACTGGTCAATATCCCTGGGCCTTGTGCCGCTCATGCGCAGCTGGTTGGGTGCTATTACTGCGCCCAGGGTGGCGGTATCCTTATCGGTGCTGGCTTCCACTATAATAGTGCCCGGTGCAAGGGCCGGCTGGCGATACAATATTGTTGCGACGCCGGTAGTTGGCAGTTTCTTTTTTACCGGCTTTGCATGGTAATTATTCCAGATAGTAAGCTGGATAGAATCGCTGGTGCCGCTTAAAAGAGTGGCGTTGAATTGCACGGTATCGCCGACGTTGTAAATGGCTTGTTTGGACGATGTTAGCAGCAATTCCTGGGCATGGATAGCCTGCGCTGATAGCAATAGGGTGATGAGGCTGTACAATCGATACGTCATAGCGTTGTGGATAGATGATAAGAGGCTTTAAAATTAGGGATCATGCGTGAATGAATTATTCTGTTTCATTTTATGACGCTTATTATTAAACAAAATGATCGGTAGATTGTACTGTATCAGGAAATTATCGCCGGCGCCGCGGGGCGGGCAACCAACGAAGCTAGATATGCAACATGCTGTTATTGAGCGTATTGCAGTTAATTGAAGAAAATAAACCTACAGATAATGCTTAAAGACGAGACGTCAACGGTAACACAACCGAAGAATTTTTTAAAGACAGAAGGCCTGGCGGCCGATCTTTCTTTTAACCTGGAGCAGTTGCCCGGCACCACCGCCGCGGCCATGGACGACAGTATGAAGATCCTGCTGATTGAGAAACATTTTCGTGAAATCATGAAGGTGCTGGGGCTTGACCTTAAAGACGATAGCCTCCGTGACACCCCATCGCGCGTGGCCAAAATGTACGTGAACGAAATATTCAGCGGCTTAAACCCGGCCAACAAGCCTTCCATCACCCTGTTTGATAATAGCTATGGCTACAAAGAGATGCTGGTAGAAAAGAATATTGCCGTGCACAGCCATTGTGAACACCATTTTGTTCCCATCACGGGCAAGGCGCATGTGGCCTATTTCAGTAAAGGAAAAGTGATAGGGTTATCCAAGCTTAACCGCATTGTAAAGTATTGTTCCAGCAGGCCACAGGTGCAGGAGCGACTGACCATACAAATTGCGGATATGATTAAAGAAGCACTGGATACCGATGATGTAGCGGTGTTGATAGATGCCGTACATCATTGTGTGGCGGCGCGTGGGGTGCAGGATGGTGACAGTTCTACCATTACGGCTTCCTACAGCGGAAAATTTTTGAATACCGTAGTTAAGAACGATTTTTTACAGCATATACGCTAACCATGCCATTCAGCAATAAGAATATACTGGTTGTAGGCGGTAGTGCCGGCATTGGGTTTTCACTGGTAGAACATTTGCTTGCGCAGGGTGCTACCGTATTTAATTTATCAAGGCATCCTGGCAAGTGGCAGCAACCGGTTAACCACCAGGACCATGACGTTACCGCAACTGAACAAAACCTTGCCGCATTTTTACCGGCGCAACTGCACGGTGTTTTTTATAGTGTGGGCAATATACGGCTGAAGCCTTTTAACAGGATAACACCGGCTGAATTTCTCATAGATTATAACCTGAACGTGGTGGGCGCTGTAAATGTGCTGCAACAGGCGCTGCCTGCGTTGAAAATGGCAGGAGGCGCTTCCGTAGTATTGGTGAGCAGTGTGGCAGCTACTACGGGCATGGCTTTTCATGCCAGCACCGGTACGGCAAAAGCGGCGGTTGAGGGCCTGGTGCGTTCTCTTGCGGCAGAACTGGCTTCACAACGGATAAGGGTAAACGCAGTAGCGCCTTCGTTAACAGACACACCCATGGCGCAACCACTACTGAACACCGAAGAAAAAAAAGCCGGCGCTGCGCGGCGGCATCCATTGGGCAGGTATGGCAAACCAGAAGATATTGCCAGTGTGGCGTCTTTTTTATTGTCTGATGAAAGCAGCTGGATAACCGGCCAGGTCATTGGCGCAAATGGAGGATTGGGAACTATTGGGGGCTAAGAGACTAAGAGACTAAGAGGAAAAGAGGAAAAGAGAAAAGGAGCGTTTGCTTCGCCAGGTTTTTATCGCACGGAGCCTGCTGAGCTAACAGAGGGGGCTAAGAGACTAAGAGGAAAAGAGAAAAGGAGCTGGTGCTTCGCCAGGTTTTTATCGCGCAGAGCCAGCTGAGCTAACAGAGGGGGCTAAGAGGCTAAGAGGAAAAGAGAGAAGGAGCTGTTGCTTCGCCAGATTGTTATCGCACAGGGTGAGCTGAGCTAACAGAGGGCCTAAGAGACTAAGAGGAAAAGAGAGAAGGAG
>DATJGC010000409.1:0-8970 GCA_035495345.1 Chitinophagaceae bacterium
GCGCTGTTCCGGCGAAAACATCGGTGCCTTTGCCGCATTGGTGCCCACGGCCACTACTATTTTGTCGAACAATGGCAACGCACGGTTGATAATGTCTACATGGCCCAGCGTAAGCGGGTCAAATGTACCGGGAAACAAACAGATCTTTTCCATAACTGGTGAGTGACAATGCTTGGTGGTGAAATAGCCAGCAGCACCGGGCGCTGCTGTTATAAAGGAAAAGGTAGGTAGAAAATCAATTCGGCGCTTCAGTGTTCCGATTAAGCGCAAAGGCCAATCATTAATTGCCCGACCCGCCGGCCAGTAAATACAGCACCGCCATTCTTACGGCCACACCGTTTTCTACCTGCTGCAAGATAATGGACTGGCGGCTGTCTGCCACATCACTGTCAATTTCTACCCCGCGGTTGATGGGCCCGGGGTGCATGATCACGATCTCCTTGCCGAGGCTGTCCAGCATGGCCTTCTTTACGCCATAGGCCAGGTTGTATTCACGCAGGGAAGAAAACAGTACCTGGTTCTGCCGTTCCAGCTGAATGCGCAGCACATTGGCCACATCACACCATTGCAATGCTTTTTTAAGATTGTATTCAACCTGCACATCAAAAGCCTGTTGCATGTATTTTGGTATCAGCGTGGGCGGACCGGCCACCATTACTTCGGCCCCCATTTTCTTCAGCAGATAAATATTGCTGAGCGCCACGCGTGAGTGCATGATATCACCCAGGATGGCAATTTTTTTACCTTCCAGTCCGCCAACGGCATCACGAATAGAGAATGCATCCAGCAATGCCTGCGTGGGGTGTTCATTGATGCCATCACCGGCGTTTACGATGGCGGCGGGTATATGTTTAGCCAGAAAGTGAGGGGCGCCGCTGGCACTATGCCGCATGACCACCACATCTACCTTCATAGATAAAATATTATTGACGGTATCCAGCAATGTTTCACCCTTGGCGGCGGAAGAACTGCTGGCGGCGAAATTGAGCACGTCTGCACTCAGCCTGCGTTCTGCCAGTTCAAAAGACATGCGCGTGCGCGTAGAATTTTCGTAAAAAAGATTTACGATGGTTACATCGCGCAGCGTGGGCACTTTCTTTACCGGTCGCTGTAAAACTTCTTTGAATTGAGTGGCGGTGTCTAAAATAAGTTGGATATCCTGTGGAGTAAGCTCTCTAATGCCCAGAAGGTGTTTTATACTCAGTTGCATTAAAAATCGAAATTAGGGTAAAACCGTTTACAAACAAAGAAGCAGCGCAAAAAGCATGGTAGCAGGGAGAACTACTTCAGGTTATCCAGCAAGAGGAATATTTTTTTTACGGCTGCAGCCGCACTTCCATCAAAATTATTGACAACAATGGCAAAACTATATTGCACCCCGTCTTTGGCGGTATGGTAACCGGCAAAAGAGCGCACACCGTTGATGGAACCACTTTTAATCTTCATGCCATTGTAAGTAGGCAGCGCCAGGTAAAAAGAATTATACCAGCTGCGCGCCCTGGCATACTGTAACACGCTTACCAGTGCATCGGTGGTTACGCGGTTCTGTGGCGATAGTCCACTGCCATCATACAGGTGCAACGCCGCCGGCTCAATGCCGCGCGTTTTCCAGAACTCTTTTAAGAGCGTTACGCCTGTGCTGGTGCTACCGATGCCTTTCTGGCGCAGGGCCATCGTCTTTAAAAATGCCTCGCCATAAAGGTTGATGCTTTTGCGAAGAAACCAGTAATTCAATGAATCAAAAGATGGCGATACGTGCGTAAATAATGTGGTGGTGCGGCGGCGATTGTCTGCCACCGGTGCCTGTAACAGTACACTGCTGGCTTGCACGGGGAGCTGCATAGCAGCCGCTAACTCACGCGCAAAGGCGTTGTATGGATCGGTGATAGACGCGCTGACTGCAAATGCTTTTTCATTTACGGGAATGGTACCCACAATGCTGGCAGTGTGCGCGCCATAAGGAAGATAAACAATGGTATTATCTCCTGTTCCTTCTGCCGCGCTCTGCAGGTGGCTTTCTAAGGGTTGTTGCATGGTAACCGGCACGGTGGCTGCCACCAATGCCGTATCCCCTACCTGTTTACCGGAAGAGAGCAATAGATCATACTGGTTCTCGCGCCAGTTACAACTAAAGGCGCCTGCGCCATAGTAGTTGCCAATATCATCCCATACCCAGCCACCGGGCAGATCATCTGTAAACAAAGGCAGCACCACTGTTTTTACTGCCTTTGGTTTTATGGGGCTTTGTTGAGCGGAATGTGCTATGGCAGCAATGATCTTTTCTGGTTGTGTACCGGCAAAGCGTGATGATCCAAAACTAGGATCACCGGAAGGCTGCACCAGCAAAACGGCTTCTTGTAAGCTGTCTGGCAAATATTGGTAGCTGAAGGTAGTGCTGTACTGGAACGAGCCGCCCAGCAACTCAAAGGCTGCCACACTGGTAAACAGTTTTTGTGTGCTGGCCGGGGCCACGCCTATGGCAGCATTGTGCGCATATACCAGCGCATTGCTGGTGCTGTTGCGCACCGTCATGGCAACAAGGGCATGCCTGAACTGGCTGTCCGCTTCAAGCTGCGCCATCGCCTTTGTAAGTTTATCGCGCATGGTTTGCCCGGCGCAGGTGAGCGTGATGCAATAACAACAACAGAAAAAAATATTTTTCATGCGCAATGGTATCATCAATTTATTGGCGGTAAATGTACGCAGTGAATGCCAGCTAAAATTTGCCATCCATTCTAAAGTTTCCACCGGATATTTGCCAACAAACCATTCAGGCATGGAGCAACAGGCATTTGCATCAATCATTACCATTGGAGACGAATTATTGATAGGACAGGTAGTAGACACCAACAGCGCATGGATGGCGCAGGAACTGAACAAAGCCGGCATCTGGGTAAAGCGCCGGGTGGCGGTGGGCGATAATTGGGACGAGATCTGGCATGCATTGGATGAAGAAAGCAAACACGCCAGCATTATTTTAATTACCGGTGGGTTGGGCCCCACTGCCGATGACATCACCAAACCTTTGTTGTGCAAATATTTTGGCGGCAAGCTGGTGGTAGATGAAAAAGTATTGGCCCATGTAAAATACCTGTTTGAAAAAGTGTTCCGCAGAACCGGCCCCATGCTTGAACGCAACCTCAAGCAGGCCGAAGTGCCGGATGTATGCACTGTACTGCACAATGCAAGAGGTACCGCGCCCGGTATGTGGTTTGAAAAAGATGGAAAAGTATACGTAAGCATGCCCGGCGTGCCCCATGAAATGAAGGGACTGATGACAGACCTGGTGCTGCCCAAACTGGCCGGTTATTTTAAAATGGCAGCCATTGTTTCCCGCACACTGCTCACCTTTGGTATTGGAGAATCCTTCCTGGCAGAACGCATCAAAACATTTGAAGAGGCGCTGCCGCCGCATATCAAACTTGCTTACCTGCCCAATTATGGAATGGTACGTTTACGCCTCACCGGAACCGGAACCAATGGGGAAAGCATTAAGCAAGAAGTAGAAAGTCTTTTTGAAACATTGGTGGCACAGTTGCCCGATGTATTGGTAACCGATAAAGACGAGCCCATGGAAAAAGTGGTGGGCCGCTTACTGGAAGAAAGAAAAAAGACCATGGCCACTGCCGAAAGCTGCACCGGCGGCTACATTGCGCATCGCATTACCCAGCATGCAGGCTCCAGCGCGTATTTTAAAGGCAGCATCGTAAGTTATGCAAATGAAGTAAAAGAAACACTGCTGCAGGTACCGGCGGTTTATTTTACCACGGTAGGTGCGGTAAGTGAAGAAGTGGTAAAAGATATGGTGAAGGGTGTGCTGCATGAAATAAAGGCAGACTATGCCATTGCGGTATCGGGCATTATGGGGCCAGGTGGTGCGACAGCAGAAAAACCAGTCGGCATGGTTTGGGTGGCGGTTGGCAACGCCCATAAAACCGTTACGCAGTTGTTTAATTTCCGGTTCGACAGGGCCCGGAACATTGAAATGACCGCCATGAACGCCTTCAATCTTTTACGCAAATTTATACTGGAGAACGACTAGGCACCGGCCGATCTGCCCTTATCATTACAATCATTACCTTTGCCCGGCAGGCGAAGCTGTGCATTTAAATTGTAAACACCTATGGCGATTGTTGACTTGATCATGCCTAAGCTGGGCGAAAGTATTGTAGAAGCTACGATCCTGAAATGGCTGAAACAGCCCGGCGATATCGTAAAACAGGATGAAACCGTGGTAGAGATTGCTACTGATAAAGTAGACAGTGAAGTGCCCAGTACAGCCGAGGGCGTATTAGAGACCGTTCTCTACAAGGTAAATGATATTGTACCCGTGGGTGCCGTTATTGCTACCCTGCGTACCAATGCGCAGGAAAAAACTTCCTCCCCTGCCCCCGCCACCTCTGCTGCCAGTCCGGCCACCAATTCAGCTACCACTTCCTATGCACCTGTACGCGAAACGATTGCCACGGTGGAAGACCGTTCATCTAATGGCTATGCCACCGTATCTAATGGAAACCGTTTCTATTCTCCGCTGGTATTAAACATTGCGGGCAGCGAAGGCATCAGCATGACGGAACTGGAAAAAATGCCCGGCACCGGCAACGAAGGACGGGTTACCAAAAAAGATATTCTTCAATACATCAGCGATAAAAAGCAGGGAAGATCTACCAGCTACCAACCGGCGGGTACTACCCCCAGTGCTCCGGCACAGCAGCCTGCACGCTACGCTTCTACCAATGAACCAGAACCCGCTACCAGTTACGGCGGCAATACGGAGATCATTGAAATGGACCGCATGCGTAAACTGATTGCGGAGCACATGGTGCGCAGCAAACATACCAGTCCGCACGTTACCAGTTTTACCGAAGCCGATGTTACCAACCTGGTGCAATGGCGCGATAAAATAAAACAGTCTTTTGAAAAACGTGAAGGCACCAAGATCACTTTTACGCCTTTGTTCATTGAAGCGGTGGTACGCTGCATAAAGAAATACCCGCTTATCAACAGCTCGCTGGAGGGCGACCGTATCATCATTAAAAAAGACATCAATATTGGTATGGCGGCGGCGCTGCCCAGCGGCAACCTGATTGTACCAGTAATTAAAAACGCAGACAATTTAAACCTGGTAGGACTCACCCGGCAGGTAAACATGCTGGCCGATAATGCGCGTAATAATAAACTACAACCGGGCGATATACAGGGCGGCACATTCACCCTTACCAATGTGGGAACATTTGGCAGCCTCATGGGAACGCCCATCATCAACCAACCGCAGGTAGCCATACTGGCCGTTGGCGCCATCAAAAAAAGACCGGTGGTGATAGAGACCAGCCAGGGAGATACCATTGGCATCCGGCATATGATGTACCTCTCTATGAGTTACGATCACCGGATAATCGATGGTGCCCTCGGCGCCACCTTCCTGAGTGCAGTAGCAGCAGAATTACAGAATTTTAATCCGGACAGGGATTTTTGAGAAAGTAAAAATTCAAAAGTAAAAAGTCAAAAGTCAAAAGTCTTTTGCTAGGAGATCAATTCAAAATTCAAAAGTAAAAATTCAAAAAGCGTCTGACTCGTTTGTTGCACGCGGCGATACAGCGAAGCAGCGAGCGCGGTTCGGCTTCTCAACCGTCTGACCCTTGGTCTTACGGCTTAAGGCGATGAGGGCAGGTGGCGCTTAATGCGGATTCGGCAGGTCGCTGTTATTGCTACCCCGTCAGACCAAGGGTCAGACGGGGATCGCTGCTCTTTTGCGAAGAAGCGTTTACGAGTCAGCATTCCAAGCAAAGGAACTAGGAACTAAGAACTAAGAACTATGAACTAAGCTCTATTCTCTCACCAGCACCGAAGTACCCGTTTTCTTATACACTTTATCATCTGCGCCCACGCCTTCTACTACCCATACCACGGTTTGTGTAGGTTGGTTGGATCCATTGATGAGTCCATCCCATCCTTCAAATTCTTTGTGCGTTTCAAAAAGCAATTGTCCCCAGCGGTTGAAGACGCGGAAATAATGCATATCTGTAATGCCGCGAAGCATGGGCCGTAACACATCGTTCTTGCCATCTTTGTTGGGTGTAAACGCATTGGGTACTACAATATCTACATGGCTTACCATTTTTACAAACTGCGTATCCGTGGTAACGCAACCACTGGCGGTGGTAATGGCAACTTTATACAACTGGTCGGCCGCGGCTGTAAAGGAAGGCGAGAAACTGCTGGCATCACTGAGGTTATTGCCGGGAGACCACTGCGCGGTCTTCCCAAAATTTCTTGCATGCAGCGTAAGCGGTGTATTGATCAGCGAAAACCGAACAGGATAACTGATGCCCGGACGCGGGGCATCTATTACTACCGTTTTGCGGATGGTATTGGCGCTGCAGCCAGCCTGGCTGCTTAAGAATGCATAATAGGTGCCGCTTTGTTGCACATGATAGCGCGGCGTATTGGAATTGATGATGGGCAGGTTGTCTTTAAACCATTGAATATTGTAGGTAGGTTGTACCACCAGTATGGCACTGTCGTTATCGGTGATGCAATAGGCCTGCTTGCCAACAACGCGGATGGAGTCATCAATGATCTCCGCTTTTACCAACACGGTGTCTGTGCTGGCACAGCCTCCCCCGCTGCTGCTGGCCGTGAGTACATAGTTGGTAGTAACACTTGGGCTGGCCAGCGGGTTAGAAATATTTGGGTTAGATAGTCCGGCGGTAGGGCTCCAGCGATAACTGAGACCAGGCCGCGGCGGTATGCCAATGGGCACCGCTTCATGATTGCAGGAGCGCGTATCTTCTCCCGCATGTGCGGTTACGGTGAGTGTGTCTATGAGTTTTGCATACAGCGTATCCAGGCATCCATAACCGTTATACGGTATCAGTTCAACCGCAATTCTTGTACCCGGTGGTGGCGGTGGTGAGAGTGTAAGCTTCTGACCGTTGCCAATGACGCTGGTGAGCGAACTGTTGAACCATTTGTAGCCCTGGTAACCATAAGGAGCAATCACGTTAACGGCGGTATCATCCGGGCAGTAAGCAGCACCGGTAAACTCGCCGCTGCATTCAGAATTTACATCTACATAGGCATAACCAAAATGCCGCCTGAAAGTGCAATCAGCGGTTTTAAAGAAAAGCCGAATGGTTTTACCTGCTTTGTTATCAAGGTTGATAGAGACCGCCGACCAGTCTTTAAACCACACAGGCGTATTGGTACCGGGGTTGGGCGATAACTGGAAACCCGGCAAGGGAGAACCGTAAGGATGGAATGCAAACGAAGAGCAATCGATGCGCACATTATCGGTTACATTGGTGATCTCTACTTCCATACGCGGCTGCTCACTCTCCAGGTGATTGGGATCCTGGAATACCACCGCGTAATGATAGATCAGGCTGTATACATCTTTATCTGCCGGGATGGTAAACTCATAAGAAACACCTTCTGCTTCATTACCGCCATTGGTGTTGCCAAGTTTTATCGAGTGACCGCTACCGTTAGGACAATTCACAGGGAAATCTCCATAAGGATCCATACCGTCACCGGGATAAGAACTCATCATGGTATGCTGGTTATTGACGGGACCGCCGGTAGGATCAATAGAAATAACGTTTTGGCCGTTTACGGAAGCCACATGCCCCACATAGCAACGCCAGCCATTAAAAGTGCCTGATTCAAAATCAATATTTACCGGGCAGCCCTGTGCCGATGCAGTATTGAACTGACTGCATGCAAGCAAGACTGTTAGTAGTACCTGTACGGAAAAACAGTTCAGCTGCGTCCTTGCTAACACTGTAGAAATCCTCTTTTGCAATTACCCTGGTTTGATAACTAAATTTAAGAAAATATGATGAAGAAAATCCAATGCAATCCTTCCTGTAAAAAAGATCTTTTCGTTGTTATTTTAATTTGTTTATTGTCATTGCCTTGTGCTGCATTAAAACTTTCACAGGCCCAACCAATGGCTGTATGAAATAAAAAAATCTCGTAAGAATACGATCCTTTACCCGGCGCTGCGCGCTGACCGTCTCCCGCCCTTGTAAAACTGTTTACGCAACAATGCAGAGAAGCGTTGCTTAATTGAATCAATTCCTGGAAATATTTGCTGGTTGTCGGTGCGCAAGGCGGCTGACAGCCATTCCCGGATAATAATACAGGGCCGGCCCAGAGCATCTGCTTACTTTTGTAGCGACTACTACATCAAAGACTATGAACAATTCATCCAACAATGGTATCAGCGTGTTGCTGACAGGCGCTACCGGCATGGTAGGCGAAGGCGTGCTGCATGAATGTCTCCGGCACCCCGGCATTGCAAAGGTGACGGTCATCAACCGCCGCCCCTGCGGTGTTACAGATCCAAAACTGGAGGAGATCATTCACAACGACTTTTTCAATTTACTGCCGCTGCGCGATAAATTAAAAGGGTTTGATGCCTGCTTCTTTTGCCTGGGCGTTTCCAGCGTGGGGATGAAAGAACCTGTATACTACCGCCTCACGTATACGCTTACCCTCCACATGGCAGAATTGCTGGCGGAGGGCCAGCCGGGCATGATCTTCTGTTATGTTTCCGGCGCCGGTACAGACAGTACAGAAAAAGGAAGAAGCATGTGGGCAAGGGTAAAAGGAAAGACGGAGAACGACTTAATGAAACTTCCTTTTAAACGCGTGTATAATTTCAGGCCGGGCATTCTTACGCCTACCCCGGGCCTTCACAATACGCTTGGTTTTTACAAGTACCTCGGCTGGCTCATACCGGTGGTGAAAGCGGTGGCCCCCAACACTGTCTCTTCTTTAAAAGAACTTGGCCTGGCCATGATAAAAGTGGCTACCGTGGGGTATGAAAAACAGATCATTGAAGTAAGCGATATCCACAAACTCGGCCAATAAAAAGCGCGAAGCGGTTGATGGTTGGCAGCTTCCATCAATTAAGAACTGTACAGACAGCAAGCTCCTGTCAATCAACAAACGCGCCGCGGGATA
>DATJGC010000410.1:0-2443 GCA_035495345.1 Chitinophagaceae bacterium
ATTACACACCCTCCGCAGAAGCCATCGATAAAATTGAAATCATCCGCGGTGCTGCCAGCCTGCAGTACGGACCCCAGTTTGGTGGCCTGGTAAATTTTGTGATGAAGGAAGGGCCTGCCAACAAACCTTTTGAATTTACCACCCGCCAGAGCACCGGCTCCTTTGGGTTCTTCAATACATTTAACAGCATCGGCGGTACCATTGCAAAAAACAAATTAAACTACTATGCCTTTTACCAGTTTAAAAGAGATGATAGCTGGCGGCCCAACAGTCGTTTTAACCAGCACAATGCTTACCTGCACCTGGCCTATGCGGCTACTCCAAAACTGAGCATTACCACTGAATACACGCTGATGAAATACCTGGCGCAGCAACCGGGCGGCTTAACAGATGCGCAATTTGCAGAAGACCCCGCACAATCTGTACGCGCCCGCAACTGGTTTAAGGTAGACTGGAACCTGATCAGCCTCAGCTTTGATTATGCGTTTAGTAAACATACAAGGCTTAACTGGCGCAATTATACGTTGCAGGGCGGTCGTGACGCATTGGGTCTGCTGTCTTATATTAACCGGCCAGACAATGGCGGCAACCGAGATTACCTCTCAGACAACTACAATAACTGGGGTTCAGAGCTGCGCTTTATCCATCAATACAATTTGTTGAATAATGTTAAGAGCACCTTTCTCTTGGGCGGCAGGCTGTACAAGGGGCTTACCCGGCGTAAACAGGGGGAGGCCAATGATGGCAAGAATGCAGACTTTTATTTTCTTGGACCCGAACCAGATATTTCCAGTTTCCGTTTCCCGGGTACCAACCTTGCCGCTTTTGCGGAAAATATCTTTCAGATCAACAGGCACTGGAGCATTACACCCGGCATCCGTTTTGAACACATCAACACAAAGGCAGATGGCTATTACTACAAGCAAAATATCTTTATTGCCAGCGAGAAGATCAATGAAACAAAAAGCAACCCCCGCTCCTTTGCACTACTGGGTATTGGCACTGCCTGGAAACTCCTGAACGGCGTGGAGTTCTATGCCAATATTTCACAAAATTACCGCTCTATTAATTTTAATGATATACGCGTTGTAAACGCCAATGCAAAAGTAGACCCAGCGCTTAAAGATGAAACAGGGTACAATATTGACGCCGGTGTACGCGGCACCTACCGTGGATGGCTTTATGCAGACCTGAGTGTGTTCTATTTAAAATACAACGACCGTATTGGTTCCATTTTTACGCGAGACACAAATTTTATGACCTATCGCCTGCGCACCAATGTGGCAGACAGCAGGAATCTTGGACTGGAAGTTTTACTGGAAGGCGATGTGTTAAAAGCAATTTCAAAGGGCAATGCAAAATACAAGCTAAACCTCTATACCAATTTATCGCTTATTGATGCACGTTATATCAACACAAAAAACACCGCCATTGCCGATAAACTGGTAGAAAATGTACCGCCTGTATTGTTCAGGACCGGCCTCTCCTTTGGCAACCCGCGGTTTAATATTACCTGGCAGTATTCTTACCAGGCAAAACAATATTCAGATGCTACCAATACTGAAATTACGCCCACTGCCGTAGATGGTGCCATACCGGCCTTTAGCGTAATGGACCTCAGCCTTAGCTACAATTGGCGCCGCTTTACCCTGTTTACGGGCATCAACAACCTGGCAGACAAAAAATATTTTACCCGAAGGGCGGATGGCTATCCCGGGCCCGGCATCTTACCCGCGGATAAACGCAATCTGTATGTAACGCTTCAGTGCACCCTGTAAGGTGAACTATAACGGTCATGGTTACGTGTAATTGCTAAGACGAAAGAGATTTTTAGAAGAGACAAGGCTGCTGGTGAAAAAAATAACAATGCCTTAGCATAGAGGTATCAGTCCAGCCAGCTGGACAAATACCTGGCTATCTTTTCTGATTCCACCATAAACCCGTCGTGCCCGTAAGAAGAATCAATTTCAATAAGGGTGGCGCGTGGCATCTGCATGGCCAGGTGCCGCTGTTCTTCCAGCGGACAAAGAATATCACTGCTAACGCCAATGATCAGCGTTGGCTGTGGTAATTGCTGCAATACCTGGTCTACATTACCGCCGCGGCCACGTGCAATATGGTGGCTGTCCATGGCCTTTGTAAGCAGCCAGTAAGAATAGGCGTTAAACCGTTTTACCAGTTTATCTCCCTGGTAAATGATATAGGAGGAAGCTTTATAATTATCCAGCTTTTCGCTGTCTGCATCGGTTTGGTTACGCACCATGATGCCGTAATTACGGTAGGTGAGCATACCAATGGCGCGGGCCGCTTTCAACCCTTTTGCCCCCGCATTGGGAGAAGGTTCCTTCCAACTGCTATCTGCTTCAATGGCCAGCCGCTGCGCGGTATGCGTGGCAATGCCCCAGGCACTTTCAGTGGCCGACGTAGCCAGCAGGAATAATTT
>DATJGC010000411.1:0-4106 GCA_035495345.1 Chitinophagaceae bacterium
ACATGGATCACGCAGCTGAGGGTAAAACTGTTTGCCTTCAGCAGTACCAGCCACAACATTGACCTCCAAAAGCACCTGTCTGCGGCCTTAACCCTGTTTTAATACGTAGCGGCCCTGCCAAACGTTGGCGGCAAAAAAAATCCCCCGAAAACCGACGGGGGAAAAACGAAAAACCGGCCGAAGCCACGAAAAAATTACTAATTACTACCTGCTGCCAGGGAACGGACTAACAGGCTATTTGCCATTTCTGTATACGGCAACGGGTGAGGAAGGGTTGGTGCAATGGTAAGAGGTTGATTATCAAGCTAGACTCACGGAAAGCCCAGGTCCTTAGATGGTTAGAGAGGTCCAGGGCGCGGCGGGGACTGTTCTTAGTAGTTTCGACGGATGCTCTGTATAAAGCTTTCAACTGCCCTTCTAACCGCTCTGCCGGAAGATGCATGGTTATTGACCAGCACAGAAAAAATGAGCGATTTATTTTTTGCCGTTGTTAAAAAACCGCTGATGGCCACCACGCCGCTCAGCGTGCCGGTTTTGGCGTAGATGAATCCGCTATCGCTGACATAATAATTGGTGAGGGTGCCGGTATTGCCGGTAGGAAAAATGGTTGCAATCCGTTGCCAGGGAAAATCGGTTTTCATTTTGTTGAGTACCCATATAAAATCAAGCGGGGTAAAAAGATTGAACCTGCTCAGGCCGCTGCCGTCTGCCCAGGCGGGATGCTGTGGCAGGTCTTTAAAGTCTGTTTTTAAAAGACTGTCAATAATCAGCGCATCATTCATCTGGCCCATAAGTTTGTCTGCCACCATCAGCAATGTCTGCTCTGCAAAAAAGTTATCGCTGCGGTGCATCATGGGTGCAAAGACGGAATCGGCGGGTTGAGAGTAAATTGTCTTTAGCGCCAAACCTTGCGGCCATACTTTATCTGCCAGTTGTACTTCTTTTTTCAACGTGTCTTTTAAGAGTTCCAGTGCTGCGCTGAGCCCGTGCGTAACAAAGGGAACCGCTATTTCCTTTGCTTTTTCTTTTCCTTCCGTAATGGTAAAAATATTCTCGGCATAATTTCTTTTTACCTGCAATTGTGCGCTGCCGGTATCAGGAGAAAAATTGAGCTTCCAGTTTATTTCGGGGTTGGTAAAAATGGCCACCTGTGGTTTGCCCGCCAATTCCCCGGCTACTTCTTCGGTTTGTGTCTGCACAAATTTGATGCTGTTTCCATACACAGGCAAAGAATTTCGCTCTGCCATATAATCATCATTGTAATCATCCCACGACCAGCCGGCACCCAATGCTTCATCCTTCCACCGATCATTTGTAATGTAGAGCTTGCTGGCAGTCTGTTGCTGCAAAAAATGGATCACCGGTTGTTGTTTAAAATCAGGATGCAGCAGGCTGGGGTCTCCGGTAGGTTGCAGGTATAGTGTGTTGTTATCTGTTGCGTACCGCATCCCTTCCAGGCTATCGCCCAGGTATTTCATACCGGCATAGCAGGTAAATATTTTTGTGTTGGAGGCAGGCGTAAAAAATTTATCTGCCTGGTAATTGTACCAATACCTGCCGGTTGCCGGTTCAAAAATACTGATGCCTACATGTGCATTTTTCAACGCCGGCGCAGAGAGGATCTTTTCTTTTGCGCTGGCTGATATATGTTGTTGTACAGAACAGGAAGTAAAAAGCAGCAATAACAGGCAGTAAGCGGCGAGGCGTGGAGATAGTGCGTGCATCATTATTGGGTGCTTATAAAAAACAGGTAAAGAGAGATCATCAGCTGCGCTCCTGTGCGCGCAACCAGCGTTCAGGAATTTCATTACTGCTTGCCAGCAGGTAATCTTTATAAGAACAGGCTATAAATTTTGCATCGGGCAATTGCATCCACCAGCGGCCGGTCTTCTTGCTCTGCAAAAACACTGTTTCTACTTCTGCAAAAGCCATATGGTATTCATTAAAGGATTCTTTTTCTTCCAGTTTGGCTTCACGCCGGCCCCGGCTGCGGCCATCCAGCAAATACCATAACATATGGCTTATCTGCTTGGCGGTTAAGGCTTCCTTATCTGTGGCCGGGTCATAGCCATAAAGGCCGATACTGCTGGTATTGGGGCTTAGGCCCGCATAACGAAGCAACTGGCAGCTCTCTTCGCCATTAAAGCCATTGGGCGATAAGGTGCTGGCCGGCGCATAGGCATGAGCGATAGCGGCAATATCAAAACTGAGTAGCTGGCAGTTTCTTATCACGGGTTCCATTTCATCCATGCTTTCTTTTACATTGCCCACGCGGTAACAATCAAAGCGCAGCTTGTCCATTGTCTCCAGCATATTTGGATGTACAAAAAAACTCTGGAAACCAATATGGTTGTAATGACGAATAAAATTGGGTTCGCTGGTCAGCAGTTCCATCAAAAAGTTATCACTCCTGAGGGCAGAACCAATGTTGAGATCAATAAGCGCGTCTACGCAGCTTACTTCTATAATTTGTTTGTTGGCGGTAAACGCCTCATACTGTGCAAGGGTAAGATCATGCGAGCCGCCAATTAACACCACGGTCTTTTTCTGCTGCAGTAATTCATTCAGTACTGTTTTTACCGCAGCATAACTGTCTTGCAGTGAAGCCCCCGTTTTTATATTGCCGATATCGGCCAATTTTACATCGGTATGCCAGTAATACAACTGGTAAAACTGCTTGCGAACCGCATCTGCGGCACTTAGCGCCTGGGGCTGGTTGGTTTTGCCCGCACCACGTTGTTCATTGCAGCCTACCAGTACAATGTCTACATCAAACAGGTCGGGGAACTCATCTTCATACACTGCCATGGCTTTGCCCAACTGCCCGTCGTGGTACAGTTGATCATCTGAAAGTTCCGAGAGGTTAAGGGGTAGAAGAAAATCAGTCAGGTTGAAGAAATCACTCATGCGCCGCAGGTTGTGCGCCAAAATTAACCGTATTTGTAACAGGAAGATGCGGTGGCATCAACTTATTTGATGGCTTACTTCCCCAATACGATACTCACTGTACAGGCAAAAGAAAAATAGGCATCTTTGTTAGACGGGTTGCCCCTGATATTACCCGGCTCATTTCTCTTTCTTCCCGGCAGTTCATTGCTGCGGTCTGCCAGTGCAGCGGCCACGGCTGCGGACGCTGCGGGTAAGTATTTTGCAAACAATGCTGCATCAATATAACGGGTGCTCACATCATCCAGGTAATCGGTTCCGGTAAAACGATAGACCATCTCAAGGCGGTAACCTATACGACTATTATTACTATAACATAGACCCGCACCGGCCGGCAGGCACCAGCTGAAAGCGCCATATGCAGGGCGATTTGTGTATTCACTGAACGTCTGCCCTTCTGTATGCAGTGGCCGGAGCTCTACCCATTGGCCCTGGTACAAAGCTTTGGGGTTATAATGAAAAAGGCCCGCACCCAATACAAGGTAAGGCGAGAAGCGGGGCTGCTCCTCCGAAGGCCGCAGGACGGTAAGCAAATGCCATTCTGTTAGCAGTGAGGCTTCCAGGAGCTTGCTTTTAAAATGCAGTTGACGGAAGTAACGGTTACGCGCCATGCCTGTACTGTTTACTAATACATTGTCGTTAGCACTTACCTGGCCCGCAAACAGCTGGAGCCTGCCTACGATGGAAGCACGCCAATTGACTATCAGCGCTGCACTGCCGCAAAACCTTGTATGCTGCCAGTTGGCATCTACCAAAAATCTTGTGCCAATGCCATTGCGCCCGCCGATATCTGTAAGACAGTTGGCCACACCCAGTGAAATGCCGGCTTGCCAGGCAATGCCTGTCAATGGTTGCCCTTCGGGCGATGAAGAACGCTGGCCCATGATGCCATACCAAAACAATAGCGCCGGCAACAGCCAGGCCATGGTCTTACTGTTCATACAGATGGTTTAGGCATCAATCTAGTAGTTATGCCATGAAGCCTGCTGCTGCGATGGATGTTTTATCACCCGTAAAAAAGCAGAAAATAACGTTCAAAAAAATGTGAGAAAGGGGCAGCTGGTGCAGACTGCCAATCCGCTTAACCCTCGTTGGGGTCAATGGGGGAGATTAGCTGCCGTGGCAATATTTTCTTTTGGTAGTACTTACACACCGGCCGT
>DATJGC010000412.1:0-5057 GCA_035495345.1 Chitinophagaceae bacterium
TAGCCTGTGGCCATGGCCAGTAGGCCCATGCAGAAAGGCCTGGCTCATTGCCGGTAGAGGACAATGGAGAGGATAAGGCATTTTGTGCCATCGTTCCTTTGCAACAAAGGCCGACAATGAGCAAGCAAAAGCATCGTACAAAAAAAATTACTTCCTTCATATGGTTTGCAACGTCAAAAGCGCTCACTGGTATGAGTGCGCCTCTATCTAACAAATGGCTTACTAACGATACGGCTGGTTCAACCGGCTAGAACGACTGCCCGGGGGCTTTGTTGTTCTGTTGCCCGCTGTTTATCAGCCATTGGTTCCAAACGGCCTGTAACTGGCTAAAACCGCGGATGGCATGCGCCGGCAGGCGCTCCCCATTATCTCCAAAGACATACATCAACGTTTCCTTTTCAATGGTAATGGCAGACTCGTCCGTATTGCCCCGGGCATCAACTACCGCGTGAATATTCAACTGCAATTCTCTGGCCATAAAATCATACACAGCCCTGCGTTTATTAATACCAAAATCATGTTTCTCGCCGGGCAGGTGTACATTTTGTATGTTGGCTGTTTTATTATACCAGCCGTAGATTCTTTGCAGGTAGGGAAGATCATGTTCAGGAAGCTTGTCTGTCCAGTCGCCTCCATCACTTACCAGCAGTTGTGGGCGGGGCGCCGCCATGGCCGCTAATTCTACGTTATCGGTACGTCCGCCGCAATCATGAATGGGCATGCCGCTTTCGCAGGGACAGCCGCCATAGAAATAAGAAGAAAGTGATACCACCGGGGCGCAGACTTTAATGCGGTTGTCTATTGCCGTCATAACCACCGTATGTGATCCTGCACCTGAGCCGCCAGTCATGGCCACGCGGTTGCTGTCTGTTTCTTTTAAAGAGAGCAGGTAATCCAGTATCCTGGTACTTCCCAGCACCTGCAGGGTCATGGACAGGCTGCGGCGGTGATCTTCCGGCGAGAATTGTAACAGCGATTCTCCCCAGGCAAACAAATCATAGCTAAACGCCATAGCACCCATTCTTGCCAGGGCGGCGCAGCGGTACTGGCAATCTGGCCGGTAACGTTGCTTTTCCCAATGCCCGTCTGGGTTTAACACCAGTGGTATTTTGCCTTTGTATACCGCCGGTTTATAGAGTGAACCGTTTACCCAGAGGCCGGGTAATATTTCTATTGCCAGGTTCTGCACCGTGTAACCATTGTACTTTCTTAGGGTAGTGCTGATGGGTGTTGATGTAGGCGGTGCCGGCAGCCGCTGCAGTTGCAATGCCTGCAGCAGGCAGGGTTGCAGGCTGGCCTTACGCTGTTCCCATTCCTGTATATTATTGTATAGAGCAGCCAGCCTGTCCAGTTCAGCCCAACCTTCGGCTACAGGCCACCGGTAGTACTCGTACTTAGACAACCTGTATTGGTTGTCTTTCTCTTTCTTCACCTTTAAATCCAGTGGCGCCAGTACCTTGCCAGGGTAGTCTCTGCATCATTGCGGTATCGCCAGTTGGCGTAGCTGACAGTTTTGTTGTTTACCAGCGAGTCTGGATATTTTATGCTGATGCCATAGCGTTGTTCAATTGCCTGCAACACTTCTTTTAAGGGGCGCTGGTAAGCTGCATCAGTATTGTACTGGCTTTGCGCAAGTGTGTCGTAAGCAAGCAAGAACAATGTGCAAAGCAATGGCCTCAACATAAGGGTATTCTTGAAGTAACGGATGCAGCAGTAGCTAGGCAACGGTATTCACCAGTTCGCCAATTCCTTCGATATTTATTTTTATACAATCATGGCTTTGGAGCGTAAAGCTGTTGTCTGGTACTACGCTGGTGCCGGTCATCAGGTAAGCACCATTGGCAAAAGAATATTCTCGGTACAGGTATTCTACCAATTCAGCATGTTTTCTCTTCATCTGGTCTATAGATACACTGCCTTCAAACACCACCTGGCCGTCTCTTTCAATGGCTATAGAAAGAACGGTACTGGGGGCAATGGCTTCTTCCGTTACCAGCACACAGGGGCCAATGGCGGCGCAGCCATCATACATTTTTGCCTGGGGCAGGTACAGTGGGTTCTCACCTTCAATGCTCCTGCTGCTCATATCATTGCCAATGGAGTAGCCTATGATCTTGCCGGAAGAAGATATCACCAGCACCAGTTCTGGCTCGGGCACATCCCAGGTGCTGTCTTTCCTGATTCTTACTTTACCCAGGGGGCCCACTACCCTGGAGGCATTGGCCTTAAAGAATATTTCCGGTCTTGCTGCATCATATACCTTATCATAAAAAGTGGCACCGCCGCTCTCCCTGCTTTCTTCCATACGTGCTACTTTACTGCGGAGGTATGTTACGCCTGCTGCCCATACTTCCTGCGAGCCAATGGGTGCTAACAATTCTTTTTCTTTGAACCAGGCTGCATCACCCGCGCTTTGGAGGGGATAAATTTCTTTTTGCAGCTGGGCATAAAGATCATCGCGGTTGATAAATACATCCCAGTCTGTTTCTGCAGAAAGGAAATATTCTCCATTAAATTCAATGATGATCTCAGATTTTGTTTTGTAGACTTTCATATTGCAGCCGTTTGGTTACAGCGTCAAAGGTAGGGGCCCGGATTCTTTTTTTGTTGAACTTATTTAAGCCAGGATGCCGCAGATGTGATCAGCGTACCTGTGCCATAAAAAACGGAGTAAAAGCCGAACGGCGCAGTAATAAATAAGGGGCTTCAGGTGGATGAAGCCCCTTTTCGGGTGGAGAGTATCGGGGTCGAACCGACGACCTCTTGCATGCCATGCAAGCGCTCTAGCCAACTGAGCTAACCCCCCATGCCGCTTTCTTTGCGGAGGGCAAATATAGAGGTTTTTAATAAAGCTGCCATGTGTATTCAAAGAACATTTTTACGCCATTGCTTGTTGTATTGTCAACCTTTACTCACCACTAAAAACAACTTATGGGCATTTGGCAGCAGCTGGCAGAATATCTCTACATCAAAAAGCGTGATCCCAACGCGCCAAAAAGCCAATGGCTTAAATACATGCATGGCATCAACCGGCTGAGCATTCTTATTTTCCTGGTAGGGCTGATTGTCATCATCATCAAAACCCTATTCTTCAAACGTCATGGCTGATGGCCCTGCTACGCGGCTCACTTTTCCACCGCAAGTGATACAATGCTGGCGGCGGCATTGGCGGAGGCCCTGCCGCCTTCTGTAAGTAATTGTTTTAATTGCTGGTAATCTGCTGTAAGCTGTGCTATCCGCTGCGGGTTGTACAAAAGATCCTGCAATTCTTGCTGCAGGTTGGCGGTAGTTAAATTGTCTTGTATGAGTTCCTTCACCACGGGTTTGTCCATAATGAGGTTTACCAGCGAAATATATTTTACCCGTATCAGCCGTTTACCAATGGCATAAGAGAGGCGGCTGCTTTTATAACAAACCACTTCAGGCACAGCAAACAAGGCCGTCTCCAGCGTGGCCGTTCCGCTGGTTACCAGGGCAGCCCTGGCCTGGCGCAGCAATGCATAGGTTTGGCCGCTTACCGCAGAGACATTATTATAAGCACTCAGCAACCCATCATAGAAAGAGGGCGCAAGCCCCGGTGCCTTGGCTACAATAAACTGGTGGTCTGGAAATTTCGCCGCCACGGAGAGCATAATGGGCAGCTTCTTTATAATTTCCTGCTGGCGGCTGCCGGGCAGAAGCGCAATAATGGGTTTGCTGGCCAGTGCGGCGGGTGCCGGCCGGCGCTGTTCTTCCTCAATTACTTCTATCAGCGGATGGCCCACATACTGCACGGGGTATTGCCATTTTTGATAAAACTTTTTTTCAAAGGGCAGTATCACCAGCATCCTGTCTACATGTTGCCTGATTTGCTTTACCCGGTTCTCCTTCCAGGCCCATACCTGCGGTGAAATATAGTAGGCAATTTTCAGCCCCTGTTGCTTTGCCCAGGCGGCAATGCGCAGGTTAAAGCCGGGATAGTCTATTAACACCAATACATCTGGCTGCCAGGAGAGAATGTCTTCCTTGCAAAAACGAAGGTTTTTGAAAATAGTCGGCAGGTTCTTTATCACTTCTGCAAAGCCCATAAAAGCCAGGCTGCGATAGTGCTTTACAAGGGTGGCCCCGGCCGCCTGCATCATGTCTCCGCCCCAGCACCTGATGGCGGCAGCAGGGTCTTTTTTCTTTATTTCTTTTATAAGGTTACTGCCGTGCAAATCTCCTGAAGCCTCGCCGGCAATAATATAATAACGCATGGGCTTGCCTGGTAATTTTTGGTGATGCTATACACCTGGTTATTAAAAACTGCGCTGCAGGCGCCAATGTTATTTGGGCGCCTTCTTGTACACAAAAACGGTTACTATGGCAAAGATGATATTCGGAATCCAGGCAGCAATGAGTGGATGAAGATTTCCTTTGCTTGAAAAAACAATGGAAAAGCGGTCCATGATGACAAAGGTGGCCGCGGCCACAATGCCAAATGCCAGGTGTAAGCCACTGCCTCCCCTGGTTTTTCTGCTGGCCACCACGGCACCCAGCAGGGTGAGAATAACAACGGAAAAAGGCGTGGCATTTCTGCGATAGTACTCCACCTTAAAAGTGTTGAGTCCCTCGGTGCCCCGCATCTCTTCCAACGCTATAAAACGCCTGAGCTCAGGTGATGAAAGTTTGTCTTTCAGGTATTCATCTCTCCGCAAATCTGCCGGCGTAATGCTCAGCTTCAGGTTCATTACCGGAATTTGCTTGACGGTTTCTTTAAGGCCATCAATCTGCCGCTCCACCGCATTTTCTACTTTCCAGTTTTTATGCGCCGTATCCCATTTAATAGATTCGCCGCGCAAATTGTAATAGACTTTGTTGCCCTTGATCTTCTGTAAGAAAAAACCGCTGGACACCTTGCTGGCGGTATCGTAATAACGGATAGCCACATACGTAGTTGGGTCAGACTTTAAATAAAAAGTTGTGTTATAAGCCTGCCCGGCATAATAAGAACTGTTGTTGTCTATATAGCGCAGCTGAAACTCGTTCTTTACAGCATTGCCCTTCGGAAACACAAACATATTGCAGTACCATAATAA
>DATJGC010000413.1:0-4982 GCA_035495345.1 Chitinophagaceae bacterium
AGACTTCGGTTATCTTGCGCCGCCTCGTTGCTTCACCGCCTCTTTGCGTCGCTGCGAGAAACAAACAAAGCAAAAGAACTGAAAACTTACAGCAAAAGAACTTAAGACTAAAAACTGCAAACTGGACTGCAAACTGCGGAACTCGGAACTAAGAACTCGGAACTAAGAACTTAGAACTTAGAACTACCTTATGTAGCGCATTTTTGCAAAACGGATAAATGCCTTGTTCAGTCCATCGTTTTCGGCTCCCTGGCGCTGAATAAAATAAAAATCGCGGATGATATGCAGTTGTTCAATCTTAATGGCCACCAGTTCTCCATCGCGCAGCTCTTTTAACAAAGCGCGGCGTGGCAAAAAACCAAGGCAATTGTCTTCCTTCAAAAAATTCTTCAGCGCTTCAGTACCTGCCAGGCGTATGCCTACATGCAGTTCCGATAATTTAACTTGGTGTTTCTGCAGGGCAGTTTTTAATGCTGCCAGGGTGCCGGAGCCCTGCTCGCGCAATGCTACCGGCAAATGACGTAAATCATCAATGCTGATGCTTTGCTTATTGGCAATCGGGCTTTTGGCTGCGCAAACGGCAATCACTTCATCGGTCATAAAGGGCTGGTAGCTGATGGCATTGATTTTCTTGTTGCCTTCTACAATGCCCACATCAATATCATTGTTGAGCAGCGCCTGCACAATGGTATCTGTATTGCGGTTGAGCAGGCTAATCTTTACATCAGGGTAATTCTGGTGAAATTCAGACAGCACTTTTGGTATTATGTACAAGGCTACCGTGGTGCTGGCGCCCAGCTTCAACTGCCCTTTAGCCTTTAGCTGGCTTTGTACCGTGCTTAACTCAAACTCCAGTTGTTTTTGTATCTGTTTGGCCTGCAGCAGGCGGTTGTAAAGAATCCGGCCGGTAGCTGTTAATGCAATACTATTGCCCTTGCGCTGAAAGAGGGTGGTCTTGTAATGCGCTTCCAGTGCCTTAATGTGTTTGCTGATGGCAGGCTGGCTGATAAAAAGCACTTCACTGGCCCTGGAGAAGCTGAGCTGGTTGGTACATTCAATAAATACTTCGTGCCGTACAGAGAGCATGGCTGCAAAGCTACTAAACATTCAGAGCGCTGCGCTGTAACGCTGGCAAAGGCATCGCCCGAAGGGCAATTGTACTGGTAATGCGAGCAGCAATGGCCCTACCTACCCATCAAAAACATAGTGCAAACAAACCGATTCATTACCACCTGAATAATTATCTTTGCGCCAATTTTATCGGCAGGCCGCTCCCCATTTGAAAATTATTAAAATCTATTTTTGATTCATGGATTTACACTTCAACCCAGATAAGCAGCATACATTAGGATCAGCAGTGAGTATTTCCGGCACCGGCTTGCACACGGGTATTAATGCAGATATGACCCTGAAACCGGCTAACCCCGGGTTTGGCTACCAGTTTCAGCGGATTGATATGCCGGGCCAGCCGATTATTAAGGCCGACTGTGACCTGGTGACCGATGTATCACGCGGCACCACCCTGGAAGACAATGGCGCCCGGATCAGCACCGTGGAGCATGTGCTGGCGGCGCTGGTGGGCATGGGTGTAGACAATTGCCTTATTGAAATCAACGGTCCGGAAATGCCCATCATTGATGGCAGCTCGGCCCCTTTTGTAGATATTATTGAAGAAGCCGGCGTGGTTGAGCAGGATGCAGCCAAGGCCTGGTATTCTATAGATACCAATATTACCCATTACGATGAGGTAAAGCGCGTGGAGATGGTGGCCATGCCCGCCGTGGAATACAAGATCACCACGCTGATAGATTTCAACAGCCCCGTTTTGGGCACACAGCATGCAGGCCTCAAGACTATGAGTGAATTCAAGTCTGAAATTGCTCCCTGCAGAACCTTCTGTTTTTTGCATGAGCTTGAATTGCTGCTGGAACATAACCTGATTAAAGGCGGTAATATCAATAATGCCATTGTGGTAGTGGATAAACCGGTAACGGCCGATGAAATGACCCGCCTGGCAAAGGCTTTTGGCAGAGACAAGATAGAAGTGAAGAGCGAAGGCTATCTCAACAACCTGGAATTAAGGTATCCCAATGAGCCCGCAAGGCATAAGCTGCTGGATGTTATTGGCGACCTGGCGCTGATTGGCTACCCCATCAAGGGCCATATTATTGCACACCGCCCCGGCCATTCTACCAATGTAGATTTTGCAAAGAAGATAAAACAGTATATCAAGAAGAATAAGCACACTAAAGATATTCCTGTATACAATCCTAATCAGCCACCATTATACAATTCTCAGCAGATAGAAAAGAAACTGCCGCACCGTTATCCCTTTTTGCTGATAGATAAGATCATTGAACTTACAGATAAGCATATTGTGGGCATCAAGAATGTAACCATGAATGAGCATCATTTTGTAGGGCATTTTCCCGGCAACCCCGTGATGCCCGGCGTTTTACAGGTGGAAGCGCTCGCACAAACCGGTGGCATTCTCTGCATCAATGCCATGCCCCCCGGCGATTATGATACCTATTTTTTAAAGATCGATAATTGTAAGTTCAAACAGAAGGTAGTGCCTGGTGATACCATGATTTTAAAAATGGAGCTGATTTCACCCGTGAGAAGAGGTATTTGCGAAATGCATGGTACCGTTTACATCGGTAACAAGATTGCTACCGAGGCCGACCTGGTAGCACAGCTGGTGAAGAGGAATTGAACCGGTGAGGGTATGAAAACAACCGCCGGCCACCCTTAACAAATATTAAACAAAAGGGTGGTATACCTTGAACAACAGCAGCTGAAAAATAACGTTACTAACATGCGTTAATTATTGTTTTAGCTGCTTTCGTGCTTTTTTATACTTTTGCATGTTGGCGGGCTTATTTTTTTCATATTCAATCGATTAATTGAAACCCAATCACCAAACTGATCGTACTAAGCTAAGCCCCGTTGTTGGGAGCAGTGAATCCGTTGCTGCCAGTAAACCAATCCTTAAGAATTTAAACACGATGATTCATCCCCATACGTACGTTCATCCCAATGCGAAGTTGGCTACCAATGTGAAGATTGACCCTTTTACCGTTATCCACCAGAATGTGGAGGTTGGTGAAGGCACCTGGATTGGCAGTAACGTAACCATTATGGAAGGGGCAAAGATTGGTAAGAATTGCCGGATTTTTCCCGGGGCAGTGATTGCAGCAGACCCCCAGGATTTAAAATTTGAAGGAGAAAGCACACGCGTTGAAATAGGTGATAATACCACCATTCGTGAGTTTGTTACCGTCCATCGTGCTACCAAGGATAACTGGGTAACAAAAGTGGGTAAGAACTGTTTGATCATGGCCTACAGCCATATTGCGCATGACTGTGTAATTGGCAACAACTGCATCATGAGCAATAATACGCAGGTGGCGGGGCATGTTATTATGGGAGACTGGGCCATCCTCGGCGGTATGTGCGCGGTGCACCAGTTTGTCCAGATTGGCCAGCATGCGTTTGTTAGCGGCGGCTCACTCGTTGGCAAAGATGTTCCTCCGTATATAAAGGCCGGTCGTGTACCCCTCAGCTACGCTGGCGTAAACTCCGTAGGCTTAAAGCGCCGTGGTTTTACTGTAGACAAGATCAACCATATACTTGAAATCTACCGCATCATTTATAACAAGGGCATGAATACCAGCCAGGCGCTGGAATACCTGGAAGAAGAATTTGCTGCTTCTGATGAGCGTGATGAAATTGTAACCTTTGTACGCGAAAGCAACCGCGGTATCATTAAGCGTTATACAAAAGGCAGTACCGATGACGATATCGCTATCTGATGCCGGTAAACGTTTTAACCGCGACTGGATCTTCCGTCATTTTTCCTTTCAATTTACTACCGGCAACAGCTATGCGATTATCGGGCCCAATGGCTCCGGAAAATCTACCCTGCTGCAATCCATTGCAGGCGCCGTTGCACTGAGTGAAGGCGCAATGACCATACAAACTGCAAACGACAAAGAATCGCTTCCCTCCATTACCACCGACAGTATTTACCAGCACATTGCCATTGCAGCCCCCTATCTTGAACTGATTGAAGAAATGACAGCCACCGAGCTGCTGACCTTTCACCAAACCTTTAAGCCGCTGCTACCCACACTGGATATCAAGGAAATGATTGCTGCCATTGGTTTAAGCAATGCGGCCCACAAACAAATTCGTTACTATTCTTCAGGTATGAAACAACGCGTGAAGCTGGCACAGGCCATTTTCTCTGATGTTCCGGTGGTATTGTTAGACGAACCCTGCACCAATTTAGACGCCAGCGGTATTGCATTGTACCAGGAACTAATTGCCCGCTATTGCCAGGACCGACTGGTACTCGTCAGCAGTAACGATGAAGCGGAATATGGGTTTTGCAAAGAGCACATTAACCTCTTGCAATTCAAGAATGGCTAGCTGTTTAAAATACGGGGGATGTTCAGCTGCAAGCGCTGTATAAACCTTTTAATTACCCTATCGCTGGCTGGCTATTAGCAAATTCAAATCAGTATACTTCAGATCAAAACGCTGGCTGAGGTAGAAATTGGTGAGCGCTCCTTTAAAAAGATAGATGCCGCTGCGCAGGTGCACCTGGTGCCAGATAAGATTTTCAAACCCGCCTTCGTCGCCCGCTTCCAGCAAGAGCGGCATCAGCACATTGCTGATGGCTTGGGAGGCCGTACGTGCAAAGCCGGAAGGAATATTGGGTACACAATAGTGAATAACGCCATACTTCATGTAAATGGGGTGCTCATGCGTTGTAATTTCAGAAGTTTCAAAACAACCGCCGCGGTCGATACTAACGTCAATGATCACACTACCAGGCCGCATATTGCTCACCATCTCTTCGGTTACAATCAGCGGGGTGCGACCGCTATCTGAGCCCAACGCACCTACCGCCACCTCGCAGGTCTTTAATTGTTTTGCCAGTATACGCGGCTCTATAACGCTGGTCCACATACGCT
>DATJGC010000414.1:0-4804 GCA_035495345.1 Chitinophagaceae bacterium
ACAAAGCGCGACTTCAACTCGCCCAATTCTTTTTCTTTGGTAAGTGCGGCGTTGAGTTCAACTTCCGTCTGCCTTGTCTTTGTGATATCTATCGCTACCCCTATAAAACCAATGATCTGGTCTTCCTCGTTTCGTATGGCAGACACCTGCAGTTGTACCGGAAACCGGTTTTGCTCTTTACTGATGTAGGTTCATCTGTTTTCATACTCTTCACCCAGGCGTGCGCGAGAAAAAAATACTTCCATATTGCCAGGTACGTTTTTGCGCAGCTCGCGTGATAGCTGCTTCGCGCGTTCCTGGATTTCCGCCGTATCATGAAAGATCAAGGGTGTTTGTTTGCCTACCAGTTCGCTGGCGGTATACCCCAGGCGTCTTTCTCCCTCGCGGTTAATGCTTTGTATAAACCCGTCGTTGTCTACGGATATGATAATGGCCCCTGCACTATCCACCAGGGCTTTTTGCAGCGCATAGGCTTTCCGGAGTTCATTTTTTGATGAAGCCAAAGCCTGCATGGTTCTTTGCAGTTCATCGGTTCTCCGTGAAACGAGTAATTCAAGTTCTTCGTTTAAATTTTTTAGCCGGTTTTCGGCCTGTTTGCGTAGCGTAACATCGGTGATAAAAGCTAGGGTATATTTGCCACCCTGTGAATGGTAGGCACCCAGGCCAACTTCCACCGGAAATTCAGTACCATTTTTTTTCAACGCATATAACTCCATGCCCGCGCCCATGGGCCGGCTTTTGCCCACGGCGGCAAATTGTTTGCGCTCTTCTACATGCTTTTCACGGTCACGGGAGGGTATCAGCAATTCTATTTCCTCTCCAAGCAAATCGTTTTTCTCATAACCAAACATATTCAGCAGGAAAGGATTAACGCTAACAATTTTGTGTGCTTCGTTTACCATTACAATGCCCATGGTTACCAGTTCAAAAAAAGAGCGTTCAACTGGGTTGAGTACGTAGAGATAATACCGGTTGTCTGCAATCGTGGTTAAGGTAACGGTGGCTTCTACAAAAAACGAATCGCCGTTGCCGTCCCGGTATTCAACAATATCGTTCAGGCGGCCGGCGGCATGCAATTGTTTTTCTCTTGCTGCCATCTGATCCTCACTCACCTGAATTTTTCTAAAACTCCTAATCAGTGTAAGATCGATGGGCCGATGCTCGGCAAGGCCAAACAGCGCGCGGAACGACTTATTACTATAGACAGACTTCTTTGTATCAACGTCTACTATTACGGCACCCTCTGTGAGGGTATCGCACAATGCCATTAACAGGCCGGTATCAAAAGCGGTTGATTGTTGAATGCTTGTCATTGCTCTATTTGGAAAATGCTTTGCCATGGTAACCCTGGTACGCAGGGACGGGCGGATTGGGATATGAGCGCTAAATTGTACAAAAAGAACAGTGCAGGACATGATCCCCGTCAATCAACCACCTGACAATGGACGGTGTGTATAGCGTAGGGTCTTAAAAAATTAATTTGCCTGAACCTCCATGGCCCGATGGATGTTTTACAAATGGGATGGCACGCAGTTGGTGATCTCAACCAACGAATATCTGCCGGCATGACAAGAATCAGCTTTTTTGGTGACAATTGTTAGATGTAACTTCAGAACATTTGTAGCTTAGTTATCAAAACCCTACACACAAACCTTCTATATCTCGATGTCTAGTGCTACTATTACGGAACTTGCCTGGAAAAGCCTGCAGGTTGCAAATCATACCGATGCTATGCTGGGTTATTGGGACAAGAACCTGATATGCCGCTATGCCAATCCTGCCTACCAGCGCTGGTTCGGCAAACGACCCGAAGAGATGATTGATAAGATTAGTATCAGGGAATTACTCGGTAACGCCTTATACGAGAAGAACCTTCCGTATATTCTCGGGGCGCTAAACGGACAGCAACAAATTTTTGAAAGAGATATTGTACTTCCTTCCGGTGAAACAAGAAAAACCATTGCCAGCTATTATCCGAATATTCAAAACGGTATTACAGAAGGCTTCTTTGTGCACGTTGCAGACGTTACTATGTTACAGCCCTCGCTGCCTGTCATTGGTCAGCAGCACCCTGCAGCTGAACAGCAACCTTTGACGGTTCAAGAGCCGGAAATACTGCAGGTTGCAGAGACCATCCGGGAGGCAGTTTTTGCGCGGTTTCCAGGTATTGCCGTGTTGGCCAGGCAACATTTTTTGTCGCCCACTAAATTGAAAACCAGTTTTAAGGAAATCTTTAATTGTACCCCTTTCGTTTTTTACCGGAATTTGCAAATGGAACTTGTTGAGAAGTTTCTGGCCGACAATATTTATACTGAACAGCAATTAACCCGGCTATTTAATTTTTCCAGCCGCCGAAATTTTAAGCGCTGCTATCAGCAATACCAGCAGCGGAAGGCTGCCATTGCCGCAGAGGCCGGTAAAAACGGTCTTCTGTAGCCGGTTTTTAGTCCTGTGCATCCAGCAGTTGTTTTTTAAGTAATGTAGATTCGTGCAGCATTACGAGCCAGCGCGGCAAGCTGCATTAAATAGTTTAGAAATCAGGCGCCTACGCTTGTCACGCTCCAAAACAACTGCTTAAGATTTTCATGGCCACAGAACCCTCATTCAACCTCCAAACTGAATTGCGAGCGTATTTTCCGCTTGACTTTATAAAGTTTGGCGCCATTGAACTGGGTGAAAACGAAGAAAACCTGTTGCGGTTGATAGCTGCGAGTATACCCACCGTGCTACTGGCTATTACAAAAAAGACAGCATCCACCGCATCGGCTAACGGGATTCACTTTTTAGCTGTTTCTATCCACAATAGTTGTAGTCCTAAAGAAAACCCACAGTTTTTTGTTGCCAGCAATTCGCTTGTCCACGCATACAATGATGTGCTGGTGAAAGAAATAATGGGGCTTGAGTTCAAGCCTGTTATCCAAAAGCTGGCAGCTTATTCTTCCACCAAATATGCGAGTACCCGCAATGTAATTGAATATACCTGTTCAATTGCAATGATCTCGCTGGGTAAACATGCTCAACGGAATCTGCTCAGCCCTTCAGAATTCAAAGCATGGCTGCATCCGCAGGAAGAAGACTTTTTTGCGGCCCTGCCAATTCAATTAACGGATGTTGATAAGCTGCTTGGCTCCATGTACAAGGATAAAAGGAGCGTTCGTCATCTCTTTACCAATCTTAAAGACTTCCCGCACTGGCTATTTGTAAAAAAGGGTTTGATTCCTTCCCTGGCCACTATACTGTTGCTGTTACTGGTACTGGCCGCGCGGAGAGTCTTTCGCTGGTAGTGTTTCAATGCCCCTATAAACATTGTTTACTGAGTCATTAACAGGCTTACTGCCATACAACGATGAGCCCCGGCAGAGAGCGGCAGCCTAAGCGTTAATAAAAAAAAATACCGATCGGTATAAAAAAGATGTAACTTTAAAATATGAGTAACGCAACCAGCAAGGCAGACCGCACCCGGCAACTGATTATCCGGGCAACGGCCCCGGTATTCAATGCAAAGGGTTTTGCCGGCACTTCTATGAATGATCTTACCAGGGCAACCGGTTTAACAAAGGGTAGCATCTATGGTAATTTTGATAATAAAGACGCGGTAGCCCTGGCCGCATTTGACTACAACTTCTCACAGATGACGGAGTACATGAAGAACAAAATATTGTCTGTGGAGAATGCCGTAGAGCGGCTCTTACAATACCCGCTGGTATACAGTAATTTTTTACATATTCCATTTCTTAAAACAGGTTGCCCGTTACTAAATACGGCCATAGAAGCAGATGATACCCACCCGTTGCTGCGCGAGAAAGCTGCTGCCGCCCTGTTGTTTTGGAAGACCGCTATTGAGAACCAGGTAAAACGTGGCATTAAAAGAAAGGAAATTAACAACAGCACAAGCCCGGTACAGGTAGCCGTTGTAATGATGTCTATGATTGAAGGCGCTGTTATGCAGGCAAAGCTGAGTGGGCGGTCTACTGATTTGCGTATTGCCATGGATTATCTTAGCCAATACATTAACGGCCTCAGCAGGTAAATTTTTTTTATCATAAAATATACCGAACGGTATAATTTAAAAACCTACACTTACATGACCACACTGCCAAAAGTACTGGAGAGCACCATGAAAATCCGCTTTCATGATTGTGACCCCTTCAATCATCTGAACAACTCGCGGTATATAGATTATATGGTAACGGCGCGGGGCGACCAGCTGATAGATGCCTACCAGTTTGATATTTATGCGCTGGCAGTAAAAGAAAAGATTGGCTGGGTATCGGCCCAAACGCAGATTGCTTACCTGCTACCCGCCTACCTGATGGAAGAGGTGGTCATCCGCACCCAACTCATCCATTGTTCAGAAAAAAGCCTGTTGCTGGAAGCACAGATGCTGAGCCTGGACAAACGCCTGGTGAAATCAGTGATGTGGACAAGGCTCGTTCATTTTAACCTGGTTACCCAACGCAGCCAGTCGCACACAGCCGCATTGATGCAATTTTTTGAACAGGTACTGATGCCCCTGCAGCCCACGGTGAACTTTGATGAAAGGGTAAAGCAACTGCAGGCAGCAAAAGGTTAGCCATTTTAAATTAAGCCATATGGAATGTAAAGCACCTACCATACAGCAGACCCATGCCGTGGTAAATGCGTGCATGGAAGATTTGCCCCTTATCTGCCGGTTGTTTGAAGAGGCCATCGCCTTTCAGCAGCAACATCATTTTACCGGCTGGAAAAATTATGACCAGGCCTTTATAGTGCAGGATATCCATGCGCAGCAACTGTTTAAGGTAATGCATGGCCATGAAGTGGC
>DATJGC010000415.1:0-4307 GCA_035495345.1 Chitinophagaceae bacterium
GCCGTGAGCATCACCGCACCGGGTGTTTGCATCAGCGACTGTAATGCGTCTTCATCTGTGCGGATACCATCCAGCAAATCGGCTTCGGTTGTCCAACCCTTTTTAGCGTCTTCACCGCGGTAAGCGCCATTGATCAGCTTGTTTAAAGCGGGAAGGTCGGTGAGTGTGGCAGTGTTGATTGTGATCATATAAAAAGTGGCCACTAATGTAAGGACAGTTTATTGTCTTTGAGGCAAAAAAATAAAATTTGTAAATTTACACTGCTAACTAAATTACTTGCCATGAATATCCTGCAATTGCTGCGCGATGAAGTAACCGGGTTCTTTGGTATCAGGCATTGGCTGAAGATGTTCAGTACCGGTGATTACAGCAGCCTTTTTACACTGGAAGGAGTTGTAAAAGCCGTAGGGCCGCTGATTCCTTTAATACTTCTTATAGAAATAGGCCGTGCATTGCTGTACAAGAAATTTAAGGTAGAAGAATACCGGATACCCTTCCTGATATTTGTTTTCAACCGCTTTGTATCACGCTTTATTTCCATTGCTGCCGTGGGGTTTTGTATTGCGGCGCTTTCTCCCTTTGCCATCATCAAGACAAGCTTTACCTGGTATTGGCTTATTTACGGGTATATTATCTGGGAGTTTGCGCATTTTGTGTATCATTATTTTGGGCATAAGGTGAGACTTTTCTGGTGCCTTCATTCTACCCACCATGCGCCGGAACAAATGAATATGTCTGTCACCTTTGCTCATTTCTTCCTGGAAGCCCCTTATGCAGATGTTATCAGAACCAGTATCTGTATATTAATGGGTGTTAACCCGCCGCTGTTATTCTTCATCATGTTCATAGACGGCACCTGGGGCGCATTTATTCATGTGGGCGAAAATGTTTTAAAAGATGGCCGGCTGGGCATACTCAATAAGATTATTCTTACGCCTTCTCATCACCGCGTACACCATGCAAAGAATCCAATGTACATGGATACCAATTTTTGCAACCTGCTCAACATATGGGACAAAGTTTTTAACACCTTCCAGTACGAAGTAAAAGAAGAGAAGCCCGTGTACGGCATTACCCGTAAAATGAACCCGCGCAATTTTGCAGATGTGTATTTTGGTGAGCTGGCCGCACTGGCCAAAGATGTTTGGCATGCACCGGGTATAAAAAATAAATTCCTCTATATTATAATGCCGCCGGGCTGGAGCCACCTGGGCCAGCACAGCACCGCAAAGCAGGTACGCAACGCCTACCTGCATACTACTGCATCCAGCGCTACTACTGCACCGGAACCCGATGCTGCCGTTATTGTATAGCGAAGAAGCCACCTACTGGCGGTACATCAGCTTTGGAACTTTATGCAAGCAGTAACCTATTGCCAGTTGTAAGCAATGTTAACTTCAATAGAAGGGTGAATACTTTTTGTAACCGGGCAATTATCGCCTATACGTTGCAGTATGATCCTTTCTTTTTCTTCCAGTTGCAGGCTGGCCGGAAACGTAAGACTCACATCTATGCGGCCCACCCGCCGGGGATCACTCAGCATATGCTTCTGCACCTGCAGCGTTGTGCCGTTCAAATCTATATTCATGTCAGCGGCTTTTATGCCCATGGTAGTGATAACGCAGGTACCCAACGATACGCACAATAAGTCCGTAGGAGAAAAACGTTCGCCTTTGCCGCGGTTATCTGTAGGGGCATCGGTTTCAATTATTGAACCGCTTTGGTTATGGGTAGCATTGCAGCGTAAGTGGCCGGTATAAACAATAGTTGCTGTCATTTCGATAAAAATGTTAAATAAACACTGGGTGGATTATTTTTGTCTAAATTTACGTTAATAGATTAAACAACAAAGTTGTGAAGAAAATATTCGTCGTTGTTACTTTGCTGATCAGTGCTGTTATACTTCAAGCCCAGAATACAACCCCGCCGCGCGCTAATAAATTAGACCGTAAGGCAGAAAAAAGACAACGCATCAATGCCTTGCTCAAACTGGAAGAAGAAGGCGACCCCGCTTTTAAAAAACAAAATATTTTTGGAATAAAACTGGCTACCGACGGCTACGGAATTTCTTTTGAAAAAGGAAAATACAAGACGCCGCGTAAGACTTTGCTGTTCCAGTTTGAACTGAATGAAAAGAAACATCCCAAAGAAGAGAAGCTGGCCATTGGTGCGCAAAATAGCTTTGGCCAGGTAAATTCAGTAGTTTGGGGTAAGGTCAATAATTTTTACCAGTTTAAAATTGGGGTAGGGCAGCAATACCTCATTGGCGGAAAGGCCAATAAGAGTGGGGTAGCCGTATCGGCCATATATGCGGGCGGTATCTCTGCCGGACTAGCCAAGCCTTACCTGCTCGATTTGGAGAATGCCGCCACCGGCGAAAATGTTCGGAAAAGCTTTGCCGATACTGCAGACGGCAACCAGTATAATTTGCTGGGCGCCGCTGGCTTTACTCATGGATGGGGCCAGGTAAAGGTAAAACCAGGGCTGCACGCAAAAGTGGCCATGCGCTTCGATTATGGCCGGTTTAACGAAACCGTTTCTGCCATTGAAGCCGGTTTAAACGCTGAATACTATTTTGGAAAGGTTGAACAGATATTGTACAACAAACCCAAAAACTTCTTCTTCAACGCATACGTAACCATTCTTTTCGGCCGACGGAAGTAACGGGTAATGTCCTTATTGCTATGCAACAAATCAGCTATTCTTACCCGCCGCTTGAAATAACCATTTCCTGAACTATTTTTGTGCTCTGCCGTTAATCAATGCATCACTGACTTGCCTTTCTTTTAAGCCATTCTTTAGCGGTAATTACCATATTGTACAACAAGCCGCAATGCCCTTAAACCGGGTGATTGCCCATAAAAAAGCACATGCAGGAACTACCCATTGTTTCAAATATTACAGAGCAGGAATCAAAAATTAAAAAACCCAACTGGTTACGCGTAAAGCTGCCCACGGGCGAAAGCTACCGGCACGTGCGCAACCTGGTGGATACCCATAAGCTGCATACCATTTGCGAAAGCGGTAATTGTCCCAATATGGGTGAATGCTGGGGCGCAGGTACCGCTACATTTATGATCCTCGGCAACACCTGTACCCGTAGTTGCGGTTTTTGTGCAGTGGCAACCGGCCGGCCAGACCCCATTGATTGGGACGAGCCACAGCGCGTGGCCGAAGCCATCCACCTCATGAAAGTAAAGCACGCGGTGATTACTTCTGTTGACAGGGATGAGATAAAAGACGGCGGCTCTGTTATCTGGTACAATACTATCCGCAGCGTAAAGCAACTGAACCCCGATACCACGCTGGAAACGCTGATACCAGATTTTAAAGGAGAAAAAGAAAACATTCAGCGTATCATAGATGCCGCGCCTGAAGTGGTATCGCACAATATAGAAACAGTAGAGCGGCTTACCCGCCAGGTACGCATACAGGCCAAATACTGGCGCAGCATGGAAGTGCTACGCACATTAAAAGCCGGGGGCATGCGCACCAAGAGCGGTATTATGTTGGGCCTTGGAGAATCAAAAGAAGAAGTAGTACAAACCCTGCGCGATTTGGCAGAAAACGGCTGCGATGTGGTGACCATTGGCCAGTATCTCCAGCCCAGCAAAAAACATTTATCCGTGCACCGTTTTGTACATCCTGATGAATTTGCGGAACTCCGCGAAATTGGCTACCAGCTGGGATTGGATTATGTAGAAAGCGGCCCGCTGGTGCGTTCTTCTTACCACAGCGAAAAACATGTAATTGCCGGCTATGGCAAAGCAAAATGGCAGCAGGAAAAAGAAAGCCTGTTGGCGTAATGCTATAGTTGCTGTAATTAGACTGTAACTGCAAAAGCAGTAAAGAAATAACTTAACCTACGGACTGGATCTCTTGACAGTCCGTTTTTTTTTGCTAAGTACTTCCCGGGTAGCAAGCCCTTCCAAACATGCCTCCAGCTTAAGAACAAGGCTGTCAATCGACTGCAACCCAACCCACTGCGTCAATTGACAGGTTTTCGTTATTTGCATAATTCGCTGTTTATTAGTTGATTGGATATTCTAATTGTTAATTTAACTCATACGGCACACCAAAATTATTTTTAATCCGTTTTTAAACCCGGCCAGCGGTTCCATGTCTTATAGGCCTTATTAACTAAAAACATCAACCTTATGTACGCTAAGAAAATCTCCATTTTTGTTGCCGTTTCAGTGCTTGCTTCCTCTCTTTTATTTACTTCCTGTAAAAAAGACAGCGCTAAAGATTCTGATGTAGAATCTGCCGAAAGCAGCGCCCTGGCAGAAGCCAGTTTCAATGACGTA
>DATJGC010000416.1:0-6051 GCA_035495345.1 Chitinophagaceae bacterium
GCAGCGGTTTCTCTTTCAATCAGTTCGTTGATACGTATCTGTTCATCTGCCGCAATAACATCCGGGTTAGTGCTGATGTTTTCAAGAATAGTGCCCAGCACAATGGATTTGTCTACCAAAATGGTATCACTGATCATGACGGTAGAATCTGGCCTTAGCGTGAGCAGGGTTAGCAGGCCGGTCTTTGCTTGGTCTATGACCAATTGCTGCTGCACCTTGTTTTGCTGCAGGTTGTTGAGGTCTAACTGGCTCTGAAAAAGATCTGCATTGTTGGCCAGTCCCACGCTTTGCTGCGCCTGTATAATTTCCAGCCGGCGCTGTGCCACTTCAATAGACTGGTCGAATGTCTTTAGGTAATTCTGTTGCCGAACAATATCATAATAACTGGTCATTACCGCCGCTATTACGTTTTGTACCTGTGCATTGATGTACTGCTGGCTTTGCTTTTCAATTTCTGCCAATCGCTTCCGGGTGGCGGTAACGCGCATGCCGTTAAAAAGCAATATGCTGCCCGATATACCAGATGAAAGCTGGTTGGAAGTAGCACCGCTGCTTTTGATGGTATAGATAGAATCTGCACCGGTAGCGGTTCTTCGGTTGATGGTCTGGTTCAGGTTAAGCGTTTGCTCATTGTCTGACCCGGTAGCAGTTACTACCGGCAATGCCCCTGCAATACCCGCGTTGTTATTGAGCGTACTTATCTGCAGGTTGTTACGCACCACCTGTATATCCAGGCTGTTTTTAAGGGCGATACTAACGGCATCCTCTAAGCGCAATACCTGTGCATGACCTGCTAACTGCAGTCCCACGCATACAAAAGCGGCCAGGAAGAACTTCATCAATAAGCTATGTTTCAATTTTTTCATTGCTGCCAGTCTACAGCACCGTTGCGGGTGCAGCTTTTACTCTGTAATATTTGTTTGATGTACTTTATGCTTGCCAGAAATAAAGGTATACACGGCGGGTATTACCAGCAGGGTAAGTATCAGGGAGAACATGATACCACATACCACCACAATACCCAGGGGGATACGACTGGTAGATGCCGCACCCAAACTCAAGGCAATGGGCAGGGCACCAAAGGAAGTAGCCAGGCTGGTCATTAAGATGGGCCTCAGGCGTTGCGCTGCTGCTTCCACCACGGCATCCATCTTTGAAAGTCCCACTTCTCTTTTCTTATTGGCAAACTCTACAATGAGGATACCATTTTTTGTTACCAGGCCTATCAGCATGATCATACCAATTTCAGAAAATATATTCAAGGTCTGGTTAAAGACCCAGAGGCTTAACAAGGCCCCGGCCAATGCCAGCGGCACGGTAAGCATAATGGTGAATGGATCGAGGAAGCTTTCAAACTGTGCAGCCAGTACAAGATAGATAAGCACCAGCGCCAATGCAAACGCAAAAAGAATATTGGATGAGCTTTCTACATAGTCTCTGGATGGGCCCGATAAAGATGTCTGGAAAGTATCATCCAGCAACTTGTCTGCAATAGCCTGCATGGCCACAATACCGTCTCCAATGGTTTGCCCTTCAGACAATGAGGCCGAAATAGTGGCCGCCTTATACCGGTTAAAATGGTACAGCGTAGACGGACTACTGCTGGTTTCCATATGCACCACGGCATTCAGCGGTATGTTCTGCCCGGCACTGTTGCGCACGTAGAGCCGCTCAATATCCAATGGTTTGTTGCGGTCTGTTCTTTCTACCTGGGCAATAACCTGGTACTGGTAACCACCTTGTATAAAATACGCGAGGCGGCCACCGCTAAAGGCTGCCTGCATGGCTGCAATTACATCCTGTGTTGAAAGACCAAGGTCTTTTATCTTCATACGATCCAGCGTTATTTGGATCTCCGGCTTATTAAACTTCAGGTTTACGTCTGCATTAGAAAAGGTTTTGTCTTTTCTTACTTCTTCCAGGAATTTAGGAATAATCTCTTTGAGCTTATTGATATCCTGATTCTGCAATATAAACGCTACAGGCAGGCTGCCGCGGGAGCCGGCACCCACGGAAATGGTTTGCTCCTGCACTGCAAAGATGCGCGCATCATTAAAACGCCCCAGCTTGCGTTGCAAATCATTGGCAATATCTGTCTGGCTGCGCTGCCGCAATCCCGGATCTATCAATCCAATACGGGGTTGTGTGCTGTTGACGCTGCCCCCGCCGCCACCGCCACCGCCGGGTGTACGGATGAAGACAAAGTCACGCTCCGGCACGGAATCATACAGGTAATTGGAAATACGGTCTGCGTACTGTTGCATATAACTATAACTGGTACCCTCAGCCGCAGTTACCGTAAAACGAATGCTGCTGCGGTCTTCCAGCGGCGCAATTTCACTCTTAAGCGTGGTAATGGTAAGCCAGATAATACCGGCACATACCGCAATGATAACCCATGCCAGCCAGCGCACCGTCATAAAACGTTGCAGCAGGCGTTTGTAGCCACTTTCCATGCCCACAAAGAAGGGCTCCGTCTTTTTATAAAACCAGCCATGAGAGGTATTCTTACGGGTGAGGTATACGTTCAGCACCGGTGTAATGGTGAGCGATACAAAGGCGGAGATGAGTACCGCCGCTGCCAGTACAACGCCAAACTCCCTGAACAAACGGCCTACAAAACCTTCCAGGAAGATCACGGGTAAAAAAACAATGGCCAGTGTAATGGAAGTAGAAATAATGGCAAAGAATATTTCTTTACTGCCTTCCAGCGCAGCCTTACGGATGGGCAATCCTTCTTCCAGTTTACGGAAGATATTTTCTGTAACCACAATACCGTCATCTACCACCAGCCCCGTAGCCAGTACAATACCCAGCAGGGTCAATACATTGATAGAAAACCCGGATATGTACATGATAAAAAAGGTAGCCACCAGTGAGATAGGAATATCTATCAGCGGCCGTATGGCAATCAGCCAGTTCCGGAAGAAAAGAAATATTACCAGCACCACCAGTATAAACGCTATCACCAGTGTTTCCTTTACTTCAGACAATGAGTTGCGGATATTCTTGGTGTTATCTATCAGTACGTTTACTTCAATATCTGATTTGTTGGCTTTTTTTATCTGCTCAAATCTTTTATAAAACTCATCGGCAATGGCAATATTATTAGCGCCGGGTTGCGGAATAATGGCCAGGCCCACCGCATTCACCCCATTGTATTTCCAGCTTTGCTCAAGGGTTTCTGGCCCCAGTTCTACCTTGGCAATATCACCCAGGCGTACAATGCCTGAGCTGTCTTCACGAATGATGAGATCCCTGAATTGCTTTTCAGAGTTGAGCCTGCCGAGGGTGCGTATCAGCATTTCTGTATTATCGCCATAGATCTTGCCGGGTGGCAGTTCAACATTCTCGCTGCTGAGCGCGGTGCGGATATCTGTAAAGGCAACGCTGTAGGCATTCATCTTATCAGGGTCGAGCCATAAGCGCATGGCGTATCTTTTCTGCCCAAAGATGTTAACGGAGCTTACATCATTGATGGTTTGCAGTTGCTGTTGCAAAACGTTCTCTGCATAATCGCTCAGCTCCAGCAGGCTCTTGGTTCTGCTTTGCAGGGCGAGGATGAGGATAAAGTCGCTGTTGGCATCGGCCTTACTAATCACGGGCGGTGCATCAATATCCTGTGGCAGGCTGCGCGCTGCCTGTCCAACTTTATCACGCACATCACTGGCAGCCGCTTCCAAATCTACGCCCAGGTTAAACTCAATGGTAATATTGCTGTTGCCCAGAGAGCTGGATGAAGTAACGGTGCGTATACCCGGGATACCGTTCACCTGTTTTTCTAACGGTTCGGTGATCTGGCTTTCAATAATATCCGGGTTGGCGCCGGTATAGGAAGTGCTTACAGAAATGATGGCGGGGTCAATGGCAGGATAATCGCGAACGGCGAGGAAGGTAAAACCCACCACACCAAACAGTATGATCATCAGGTTCATTACCGTGGCAAGTACCGGCCGCTTTAAAGAAAGTTCCGAAATATTCATACGTTGTAACTGGCTAAGTTGTTATGTTGCGCTGTAAGGGCAGCGTCAAAAAAAAGAGGCGCTTAATTTATTTCAAGGATAATAGCGGCTATTGTGCCTGTGCCAGTTGTTCCAGCGTTTTAACAGCACGTACTTTTAAGGGTGCTTTAGGGCGGGCAAACAATACGCCGGTTACTACAACGCTATCGCCCGGTTGTATGCCTGATACAATTTCTACATTATTGCTTTCGCGCACACCGGTCTTCACATTTACAAACGATGCCTTACCGGCTTTTACAAGAATCACCTGGTTGTTTTTATCGTCTGGAATAATAGAATTAGTGGGTATCATCACCGCCTTTTTATTGCCCGATGCTTCCACAAAAACTTTTACAAAAGCGCCGGGGTTGGCAGTGCCATTTTGCAAAATAGCACGCACTTTAAGGTTGCGTGTGGCCTGGTTTACCTGGGGTTCTGTGGCAATTACCAGCGCCTTCTTCCGCACCTGCTCACCCGCATCTACTTCCACATCTACCAGGCTGCCTTTTTTTATCAGCTCACTGTACTCTTCCGGAATGGTAAAATCTATCTTTACTTTCTGCACCTGTTGTATGGTTACCAGTACGGTACTGGCGGTAACAAATGCACCGGGACTTACCTGCCTCAGCCCCAGCACGCCACTGAAGGGTGCGCGCACCACGGTTTTATCTATCAGCGTTTGGGTATACTGAATGTCTGCCTTTAAACTGTTTACCTGGTTTACCACGGCATCATAATCTGCCTGGTTAAGGCCATTAATATCTATGAGCTTCTTGTACCGCTGCTCGGTCTTTTGTGCAAGATCTAATTGTACGCGGCTTTTGGCCAGTTGTGCCTGCAGGTCTGCATCATTTACACGGGCAATCACTGTTCCCTGCGCAACGTTACGGCCTTCCTGCACATTGAGATAGGTGAGCCGGCCGCTCACTTCAGGGTGCAATTCTACAAACTCATTGGCCACCACGCTGCCATTGGCTTCTACGGTATTTGAGATGCCCTGCTGGCTGGCAACAATAACATCCACTACGGTGGGGGGCGCCTCTTTGGGCCTGGTAGGGGCGGGCTTTTCTTTACAGGCCACCAATAGCACAACGGCGAAAAAGGTAATACAAACAGCCGGCATTGTTACCTGCAAACTTTTATACAGCATAGTATATGACTACAAAAATGAAATGAACAATCTAGAAAAACCAAATATAACCAGAATTGGACCCATTAAACATAAAAACCCGTTAAGCAGATCAGTAGTTACCATTAAAAAACCATTAATCCGATCTTCCTTGCCGGCAAGGCGCCTGGTTTTGTAATACCCTACTTGCAAAAGCCGGCGAGCCGCTTTCATCCATTAAGCAGTTCATTCTGCTTTTTTTGTATTTTCTTTGCCCCAAACCAATGTACCATGAGCCCTCAAACAGGTATTATAATGGGAAGCGATAGCGACCTGGACATTATGCAGGCCGCTGCCGCTGTCTTGCAGGAACTGGGTGTCAGTTTTGAACTTACTGTAGTGTCTGCCCACCGCACCCCCATGCGCATGGTAGAATATGCGCGCACTGCCAGGGAGCGCGGTTTAAAGGTAATTATTGCGGGTGCCGGGGGTGCCGCCCACCTGCCGGGGATGGTGGCTTCCATTACGCCGCTGCCCGTGATTGGCGTACCCATTCGTTCTTCCAACTCTATTGACGGGTGGGATTCTATCTTATCTATCCTGCAAATGCCCAATGGCATACCCGTGGCCACGGTGGCACTGAATGCAGCAAAAAACGCGGGCATCCTGGCCGCCAGTATCATTGGCGCTTCCGACAAGAAGGTGGGTGATGCGGTGGCAGCGTACAAGCAACAGCTTGAAAACGCCGTTATGGAAAAAGTGCAGACGCTGAAGACCAATGGCTGGGATAACCAGTTCGATAAATAATTGTGCTTTGTTGAGTATGCTACCTAAAGCAGGCTAAAGACCGACTGCTATTAAAATTTAACAGAATCTCCGCAGGGGGCTGTGCAATTAGCATTATACTTGCATCGTACTATAGCATTGCATTTTATACCTTTG
>DATJGC010000417.1:0-4927 GCA_035495345.1 Chitinophagaceae bacterium
TCTGACCCTTGGTCTGACGGGGTAGCAATTACAGCGACTTGCCTGATGCGCATTACCTGCAATTTTGCCTCCTCGCCTTAAGCCGTCAGGCCAAGGGTCAAACGGTTGTGGTAACGCCGCTATACGAAGTCTCCGACTTCGTATTTGTATGTTATCCCGAGCCTGTGGCTTGAAACGGTTCTTAGCAAAAGAGCAACGATCCCCGTCTGACCCTTGGTCTGACGGGGTAGCAATGACCGCGACTTGCCTGATGAGCTTACCTGCAATTTCCCCTCTTCGCCTTAAGCCGTCAGACCAAGGGTCAGACGGTTGTGGTAACTGCGCGTCGCTTTTTTACTTTTTGACTTTTGAATTTTGAATTTGTCTTAGAAGAGCATTGTAGAAGTTTGTCAACATACATTCCGCTTCTTCGCAATTACACCTCCGGTTCTCCTTCTGCCTGTATGGTACGCTTTTGGATTTACTGCAGCATACTCATCTATTAATGACACCTAAAAATATCAGTTATGCCAAACTTAAAAGGAAAGAAAGTAGCTATTCTTTCAGACAATGGATTTGAAGAAGTAGAATTAACCAGCCCAAAGAAGGCATTGGAAGAAGCAGGTGCTACCGTACATATTGTTTCAGCGCAGGAAGGAAAGATTAAGGCATGGAACCATGACCACTGGACCATTGAGCTTCCCGTAGACAAGGCTCTAAGCGATGCGAAGTCGGATAACTATGACGGTCTCATGATACCCGGCGGTGTTATCAATCCTGATCAAATGCGCGCTAACCAGCAATACGTTCGTTTTGCACAGGAATTTTTGGAAGCCGGTAAACCGGTAGCCGCCATTTGTCATGGTCCGCAATTGTTAATTGAAACGGGTATGATAAGCGGCAGGGAAATGACTTCTTACCCTTCCATAAAAACAGATCTTACCAATGCTGGTGCCAACTGGCAGGATAAGGAAGTGGTTACAGACAATGGTTTGGTAACCAGTCGCAGTCCCAAAGACCTCGAAGCCTTCAATAAAAAAATGATAGAAGAAATTGCCGAAGGCAGTCATGCCACACGTGCAGCTTTTACACCATCGCATGCGGTAACGCACTCATAAACTGCACATGAAGAAACCAGCAAAAAAGAAAGTAAATCCGCCACAGCACCAACGCAGGCCAGGCAGCGCAAAGGATATGCATCCGCAGCCCATTGTAGACAACCACAATGTAACGGGTGCCAACAAACTATTGGGCAAGGTAGCGCTGATAACAGGGGGCGATAGCGGCATCGGCAAGGCTGTGGCGGTTCTTTTTGCCAAAGAAGGTGCAGATATAGCGGTTACCTACTTGAATGAACACGAAGATGCGGCCGACACAAAACAAAGGGTTGAACTCTATGGACGCAAATGCCTCCTCATAGCCGGTGATATCAGTAGAGAAAAGTTTTGTAACAGCATCGTTCAAAAAACCATGAAAGAATATGGTAAAATAGATATCCTGGTTAATAACGCTGCTATTCACTATGAGTGCAAGACACCGGAAGAACTGGAAACAAAAAACATTGTACATACTTTCCAGGTAAATATCCTGGCAATGATTTATATCACCCGCGCTGCAGTGGCCCATATGAAGGAAGGCGGGGTAATTATTAATTCTTCTTCTGTTACTGCTTACCGTGGCAGTCCTCAGCTGATGGATTACGCCGCCACAAAGGGTGCCATTGTAGCATTTACCAGGAGCCTGGCCACAAACCTCATGGAAAGAAAGATACGGGTAAATGGCGTGGCGCCGGGCCCCATTTGGACACCCCTTATTGCCTCCAGTTTTAAAGCATCTAAGGTGGCCGCCCATGGCAGCACCGCCCCCATGAAAAGAGTAGGCGAGCCGGTAGAAGTGGCACCCTCTTACCTGTTCCTGGCCAGTGATGATAGCTCGTACATGAGCGGGCAATTCCTCCATCCAAACGGCGGCGAAATTATTAATGGATAATTGTAGAGATTTGTACCCAGCAACAATTGCCGAGCGCCTGTTGTAATGTGGTATGTTTTTTTATGTCTTATGGTTAAACAATTACCATGGACAAGAACAAACAAGAAGAGAAATACCCCGTAAGAGAAGGGGGAGAAAATAGCTCTATCCTGCACGATAAAGATCCGCAACCCAAAAATACTTACCCGCAAAAAGAAGAAGGGGATAAACAGGCAGACATTCAACCTGAGTACATAGACGGACAGCCAAACCGCAAAGGCCCGGCTGGTGCTGCATAAACAACGCAACTTAAAATTACCCATATGCGATCAATCTGGACAGGCGCCATTGGCTTTGGCCTTGTAAACATACCTGTAAAGTTATTCAGCGCTGTATCTGATAGCAGCCTCGACCTGGATATGCTTGATAAAAAAGATCATTCCAATATCAAGTTCAAACGCGTAAATGAGAGCACAGGCAAGGAAGTGCCCTGGGCAAATATTGTAAGAGCTTATAACATGGATGGAAAGTATGTGGTGCTTGATGAAAATGATTTTGCAGAAGCCATGCCCGAGAAAACAAAAACCATTGGCATAGACGCATTTGTTGATGAAGCAGAGGTAGACCCCATTCTCTATGAAAGTTCTTACTATATGGAGCCTGAAAAGCAGGGCAAGCGCGCCTATGCATTGCTGACAGCGGCTTTAAATAAGTCAAAGAAAGCGGGGCTGGGTTCATTTGTATTGCGCAACAAAGAACACCTTTCATTGATAAAAGCCGCAGGCCATGTGCTGGTACTGCACCGGCTTCGCTTTATACAGGAAGTAAGGGATACCAAGGACTTGGACATTCCGGATACGGCACCAAAGCCCAGTGAACTTAAAATGGCGCTATCACTGATTGATCAATTGTCTGCGGAGTTTGATATTAAAGATTATAAAGACACTTATACTGAAAAATTATTGAAGCTGATAAAGGCCAAGGCAGCAGGTAAGCGCGCACCGGTACACAAGATGAAAGTAGTACACTCTACTACAAAGGATTTGATGGAGCAATTGAAAGCGAGCCTCGACAATAAAAAGAAAAAAGCTTCCTGATGCTGCAGCAATACCGCAAAAAAAGAAATTTCTCTAATACGCCGGAGCCAGCGGGCGAAAAACAAAGCGGTGCCCCCGGGCACCGCTTTGTTGTGCAACGGCATGAAGCTTCAAGACTGCATTATGATTTCAGGTTAGAATTTAATGGCGTACTAAAAAGCTGGGCGGTGCCAAAAGGCCCTTCTATGAATGCTTCAGACAAGCGTTTTGCGGTGCAGGTAGAAGATCACCCCGTAGAATACCTCAAGTTTAAAGGCATCATCCCCGATGGCAATTACGGCGCCGGTAAGGTTGATATTTGGGATAAGGGCACTTACAGTCCCGTAGATGAAAAAGGGAATGCACTTACAGACCGCCAGGCGGCCGCCTGGCTTAAAAAAGGCGAATTTAAATTCAGGATCAAAGGAAAAAAACTGGCCGGTGAATTTGTGCTGGTACAATTAAAAAAGGACCCTACTAACTGGTTGCTTATTAAACACAGGGATAAGTATGCCGTCAGTAATACTTACCTCGCAGACAATGAACAAAGCAAGCCAGCAAAGAAAAAACCGGTGGCTAAAAAAACCATTGCAAAAAACTTAGCCACCCCGCCCCGGCCACAGGCCGCAGATAGAAAGCTGAAACAGTATCACCAACCCATGCTGGCAACGCTTACAGACGCAGCCTTTGATGATAAGGACTGGATTTTTGAAACCAAGTGGGATGGTTACCGTGCCATAGCAGAATGCGATGGTAAAACACTAAGGCTTTACTCAAGAAACGGGCTTTCATTCAATACTAAATATCCTTCCATTGTATCAGCACTGGAAAAATTGTCTCACAACATGGTGCTGGATGGTGAAGTGGTGGTACTGGATGCAAAAGGCAAACCCAGTTTTCAATTATTGCAGCAGTTTGGTGATGCGCCCAGCAGCAATATTTGCTATTATGTATTTGATCTCTTATCACTGCATGGGCGAGATACCCGTGAATTACCCGTATTACAACGCAAGGAATTGCTGAAGAAGGCCCTGCCTGGCGGCAAGAAAGGCAAGATCCGCTATTGTGAACATGTGGCCACCAAGGGAAAATCATTTTTTGCCAAGGCAGTGGCTATGGACCTGGAAGGCATCATTGCAAAAAAAGCCGACAGCGAGTACCATGAAGGAGTAAGAACAAAGGAGTGGCTGAAGATCAAAAATCATAATTCACGAGAAGCGGTGATTGCAGGCTTTACTGCTCCCCGTGGCGGAAGATCACATTTTGGCGCATTGATACTCGCGGAGAAGAAAGGTAAATCTTTCGTGTACCTCGGCCATACCGGTACGGGTTTTACAGAAGAAACCCTCCAAAGCCTTTGGACCAAACTGCAACCACTGGTTACCGATAGCTCTCCTTTTGCTGCAAAAATAAAAGTAAATATGCCCGTTACCTGGGTAAAGCCGCAACTGGTTTGCCAGGTAAAATTTACGGAGCAAACGGCAGACGGCATGTTAAGACACCCGGTATACCTGGGTTTGCGCGTAGATAAAAAGGCTTCCGAAGTAAAACAAAGCAATGAAACACCCATCAAATCCAAACGCAGATGAAAAAAGCCAGCACTGCCACCGCCGCAGAAAAAGAAAAACATGTTACAATAGACGGTCATGAATTAACGCTGACCAACCTTACAAAAGTCTATTGGCCAAAGGACAAGATCACTAAAGGCGCATTGATCAACTATTACGAAACCATGGCGCCCGTGATATTGCCTTATCTTAAGAATCGGCCACTGTCGTTAAAGCGTACGCCCAATGGCATAGAAGAACAAAGTTTTTACCAGAAAGATGCGGGCGATAATTTTCCGGACTGGATAGAAACTGTGCCCTTTCATGCAGCGTCTACCGGGAAGATGGTAGACTATA
>DATJGC010000418.1:0-3670 GCA_035495345.1 Chitinophagaceae bacterium
CTTTGTTCAGGAGCACGGGAAAAATTTCGCGGATGGCATCATCATCATCTAATAAGATAACCTGTTTCAATTTGCCTGGTTTTTTGCTTTATAGGGAAGTGTAAATGAAAAAGTGGTTCCGCTGCATTCATTGCTTTGTACGGAAATAGTTCCACCATGCCGCTGTACAATGCCTGCACTGATGTAGAGCCCCAGGCCCATGCCGGGTGCGGTATTACCACTGGCATTGCTGACCCTGAAAAAACGGTCGAACACTTTTTGCTGCATATCCGCGGGTATACCAACGCCATGATCGGTTACGGACGTAGTTACAAAATGAGTATCGCCACTGGTGGTTATTTCAATATCGCCACCGGAAGGGGAGTACTTAATGGCATTGTTGATAAGGTTTACCAGTACCTGGCTGATTCTTTCACGGTCTGCGGTTACAGCAGCAATAGCACCGGTTCGCAGCACCAGCCGATGTTGGCCAGACAGGTGTTTAAGATCATCAGCGCATTCTGCTACCAGCTCATTCAGATCAAATGTTTGCAGTTTCAGCGGCAATTGCCCCTCGGCCACCTTGGTTGTATCCAGCAGGTCACTGATGAGATCATTTAGCCGGTCTATCTGCAGGTTCATTTTCTGCATGTACTGTGCGTGTTTCTCCTCGCTGCTTTCTTCAAACATGCTCTGCAGTAATTCAGCATAGGCCTTGATACTGGTAAGCGGCGTTTTTATTTCATGGCTGGCAATATTTATAAACTCTTCTTTTTCTTTCTCCAGCTTTTTACGTTCTGTAATATCATGCATTACCCCTACCATGCGGGTGGCCGGCGTTTGTCCGTTACCGATAGCCCGGCCATAGCCACTCATCCAGCGCACTTCTTTTTTATCCTGCAATATCCGGAATTCTGCATGGTAGATATCTGTATTGCGGATGGCCTGCTGCAAACGACTAGTCACCAGCTCCTGGTCTTCAGGATGCACATACTGTATAAATTCTGCTACGGTAACCGGCTTGTTTTGCGGCGTAAGCCCCATCAGTTGATAGTATTGTTCATTCCAGGTAATACTATCCTCCTGGATATTCCAGTCCCAGGTACCCATTGCTGCCGAGGCCAGCGCAATACGGTATCTTTCTTCCAGGGCCTTCAGTGCTTCTTCATACTTTTTTTGTGCGGTAATATCACGGGCCACTTTCAGGTAGCCGGTTAATTCATCCGCATTGTACATGGGTGATAATACGCCACTGAGGAAAACGCGGGTACCGTCTTTGTGCTGGTGCCAGCGTTCATCTACGGCCCTTCCTTTTTCTGCGGCGGTCATCATTTCTTTTGCAGGCATATTGTTGGCTACGTCTTCGGGCGTAAAAAAGATAGAAGTCTTTTGCCCAATGGCCTCCTGTTCTTCAAAGCCCAGCAAATAATGGGCGGCCTTGTTCCAGCTGGTAATAACGCCTGCCTTATCCGCGGCTATGATGGCAAAATCTGTAGAGCTTTCAAGGGTAACACGCAACCTTTCCCGGCTTTCATTCAACGATTGTACGGCTGTCTTCAGATCATCTATATCCGTAGCAGATCCAAACCAGCCAGTAATCTTACCCTCGTTATTTTTCATGGGTATGTTGCGCGCAATATGCCAGCGGTAAATTCCATCTTGCCGGCGCAGCCTGAACTCAGCATCAAATACTTCCCCGTTCTCCAGGTCTTTATGCCATTGTTGAATAGAAGTGGCTGCATCGTCGGGGTGAATAATGGCTTCCCAGCACTTGCCAAATGATTCATGAAAGGAAAGGCCGCTGTACTCAAACCAACGCTGGTTAAAATAATTGGCTACACCTTTTTCATCATTGGCCCAGATGAGTTGTGTTACGGCATCATTGAGTATACGGAAACGTTGTTCGGATGCACGAAGGTTTTCTTCCGCCTGTTTACGTTCTATAAATCTTGCCGCCTGTGCCGCATAAAGATCAACGGCATGGAGCTCGCGGTCATTGGGATCATGCGGATATTTAAAATAAATGGTGATAACACCTGCCAGTTGTCCGCCCCCGGAGTACAGCGTAGCGGTATAGGCCGCACGGTAACCGGTTGCAACTATCTTTAATTTATGAGGATGCTCACGCATCAGCAGGAAATCTGCTACCACCAGGCGTTTGCCGCTCTTCAGCGCGTCTGCTGGTGAAAATACTTCTTTTATTACCGGAAGCGCTGCCAGCGCCTCAGCATCTTCTCCGTATTCTGCAGCGTATTGCAGCCCACCCATATCCGCTTGGTATAACTGAAGTGTACCCAGTGAGGCATTGACCAGCCGGCAAATGACCAGCAATGTTTTTTGCGCTGCGGTATGCAGGTCGGGCGAAGTCAATAGTTCCAGGCTGAGATCATGCAGTCGGTTCAGCACATTCAGTTCATCTGCCAGCCTTGATTCACTAAAAAGAAGTTTTTGTTCGGCCGTTTTGCGGGTGCTGATGTCTATAAAACTGATAACAACTCCATTGATCCTGTCTTCCCCGGTACGGTAAGGAAGTATCCGCATCAGGAAGGTTTTGCCTTCTGTGGTTCTAACTTCTCTTTCTATGCTTTGCAGGGTCTCCATCACTGCTTCAGCATCCTCCAGCAGGCTCTTATAATCCAGCCTGCTGGTAATATCTGTGAGCGGCCGTCCAAAATCTGTTTGTATGAGGTTGAAGATATGCGTGGCGGCCGGGGTGAAGAACATGAGGCGAAAACCCCTGTCCAGAAAAATGGTACCAATATCTGTGGAGTTGATCAGGTTTTGCAGGTTGTTACCAGAGAGTGTGGTCTCTTCAATCTTAACTTTCAATTCCTGGTTAACTGTACTCAACTCTTCATTGATAGATTGTAATTCTTCTTTGCTGGTTTCAAGCTCCTCGGCGGCCGAGCGAAGCTCTTCATTCATGGCCTGCAATTCTTCATTGGATGCTTTCAGTTCTTCTGCCTGAAATTCATATTGCTCAATAGAATTGCGGAGCTGTGTTTTTAACCTGATCAGTTGCTCTTCCAGCTGTCGGGCTACGGGCTCATCTGCGCTTAGTACAATTTGTTCTTCAGCCCTGGCTTTTGTAGGTTCAAACACTACCAGTATAAAACCGCGGGCAATATCGTCTTCTCTTAAGACGGGTTTTACATGAAGGTTGATGGTTTCTGCTTCCGTATTTTCAAGTGATACTTTTAATGAACGCAATTCTACCGCAGATTTCCTTTGCACCGCCTGGTAAAGTGCTGCGCGAAGCTCCAGCCTGAGTTCTGGCCGTATAAGTTTTAGTAAATTCTGCGATGGTTCCCCACCTGCAATACTAAGGTAGCGTCCCGCACGGTCAGAAACATGCACAATATCATATTCTTCGTTTACCACCAATGAAGGAGGGGCGTATTGTTCCAGCAGTCGCTGGTGAAGATCACCAAAAGTGATTCTTTCCATGGCCCTGTTCTCTGCCTCCTGGTAAGCACTGATAGAGCGTGGTTGCGGAAGCGTAAAGTTGTGAACAGATTCAGGTATAGCATACGAACGGGCGCTTACCTGTCTTGATTGAAAGATGTGGTAGTCTTTATTAAATTGCGCAAAAAGGTCACCTGCGCCGTCAATGGCTTCAGAACTGCCCAGGAATAAGAAGCCGCCCGGCTTTAGTGCAAAATGAAAGGTCTCAACAACCCGTTCCTGCGCA
>DATJGC010000419.1:0-8663 GCA_035495345.1 Chitinophagaceae bacterium
TCAGTCCCAAGTCGGGCCTGCTGCGAGATTTGAAGATCAACCGGTCAAGGTATTTCTATACTGGTCCGTATTAATTCAAAAGTTTTCAACGTAAAAAGTAAAAATTCAAAAGTAAAAGGCTTTTGCTAAGCTGGGTTTTCATGTTGAGAACAGATAACCGAAGTCTAAGCATGTTATTACAAGACCAAGCTGTTGCAAGGCTTCGGTTATCTTGCGCGGCCTCGATAAACTGCTTGCTTAACGGCGTTCGGTTTGTTGAGAACAGATAACCGAAGTCTAACCATGTTATTACAAGACCAAGCTGTTGCAAGACTTCGGTTATCTTGCGCGTCCTCGATAAACTGCTTGCTTAGCGGCGTTCGGTTTGCTGAGAATAGATAACCGAAGTCTAAGCATGTTATTACAAGACCAAGCTGTTGCAAGACTTCGGTTATCTTTCGGCCTCGTTGCGTCTCCGCGAGAAAGAACTGTAAACCGTCCTTCCAATTAAGCGCTATGAACTATGAGCTCTGTAATACTCACTCATAATCGTAAACAATTGCTGCTTGAGGCTTTCTACCGTATCTGTGGGCTGAATGGCAACCGGTGGAAGAAAATGCATCCTCATCACATGCGGGAAGAGTGAGAAAACAGGTTTCTCCGGCATTACCTTGCGACTGTTAAAGATCAGCGCAGGCATGAGTGGTTTGCCCGTGGCAATGGCCAGCCGAAACGCGCCATCGTGAAATGACTTCAGCGGCTCATCCGTACGGTTACGCGTGCCCTCAGGATAAATACACATATGCATGCCCATGGCCAGTATGTTTTTCATGCTCGTAAAACTCTCTCGCCGGCTGGCTTCGCTCTTCCTGTCTACCAGCACACTGCCCATAGAATACAACATGCCAAAGACGGGCGTTTTTGCCAGCTCTGCCTTGGCAATGGTTTTGTTTGGACCGGGAATGCCGGGGGTAGACACGGGTACATCTATAAATGCATTATGGTTACAAACAACAATGTAGTTTTCTCCCTTTGCAAAATATTCCCTGCCTTTGATGCTAACGGGGCAGCCAATCAGCGGCATGTAAATGGCCATCCAGATGCGTGATACAATGATAAAATGTTTTGTGCGGACAGGCTCTTTCTCATAAGAAATAATGATAAAGGGAATCATGAAGGGCAGCATGGTAATGATAAACCAAAGCAGTCCCCAGGTAGCCCAGATACGACCGAAAACATTTTTCATACATCAAATGTAGCAAATGAGCATCAGCAAACCGTGCTGCCTATAGCTTCCAGTCGATCGGGTCAATGCCATTGGCCGTGAGGTATTCATTTGTTTTTGAAAAATGCCGGCAGCCAAAGAAGCCGTTAAAGGCAGAAAAAGGAGAGGGGTGGGCGGCTTTAAGGATGCAATGTTTTGTTTCATCTATCAATACCTGTTTCTCCTGCGCAAATTTGCCCCATAAAAGAAAGACAACATTCTTTTTTTGCTCAGAGATCTTTTTAATAACGGCATCCGTAAACAATGCCCAGCCGCATTTGGCGTGGCTCATGGGTTCATTGGCGCGTACGGTGAGTGAAGCGTTTAATAACAGCACGCCCTGTTCTGCCCAATGGGTAAGATTGCCGTGCGAGGGAATGGGAACGCCGGTATCGGTTTGCAGTTCCTTAAAAATATTTACCAGCGAGGGTGGGGGCGGAACGCCATCCTGCACAGAAAAAGAAAGTCCGTGCGCTTGTCCCTTACCGTGATAAGGATCTTGTCCGAGCAAGACCACTTTTACCTTATCAAAGGGTGTGCTGTTAAAGGCGTTGAAGATGAGAGAACCCGGCGGGTAAATGGTTTTGCCGGCCAGCTTCTCCGTGCGCAAAAAAGTTACTATCTGCAAAAAATATGGCCGGGTAAATTCCTGTTTCAGTATTTCCTTCCAACCTTCTTCTATTTTTACATCCATAGGCAAATATACTAAGGCGGAGGCTTTGCCGGTGCTGTAGAGGAGGCGAGGCATTAAGCGCTATATTATTCTTTTTTAATCAGCCGCCGAATGGCAACGCAGTGCATAGCGTATCTGATACATTTACTACATTAGCCTATGAAATGTTCACGGGTACGTTGCGCAGTTATTGTTAGCCTGCTCTTTTTTACCTCCTTCTTTGCAGCAGCGCAATACCAGCCGCTGCAAAAATTTATACCTCCCAATTATCTGTTATTAGACAGCGCCTCCGGCGATTTGGACAAGGACAGCCTGCCCGACCTTGTACTGGTATTAAAAGTGAATAATGAAGCGGAAGCGCCGGATACTACCCGGCCGCTGTTACTATTGCGGAAGAACAAAGCGGGCCTTTATGCATTGATAGCCCGCAATGATAGCGTGGTGCTTTGCCTCGGTTGCGGCGGCGCCATGGGCGATCCTTACCAGGGCATCACTATTAAGAACGGCTATTTCTCCATTGAACATTATGGGGGCAGCAGCTGGCGATGGTCGAGGATCATCACCTTCCGTTATGATAGCAATAGCAAACGCTTTATTCTTCATCGTGATGCGGGTGAATCTTTCCATGCCTCCAACCCCAATAAAAGCACCAAAACTTTGTACAGCAAGGGGCTGGCGGGTAAATGTTTTTTTGAAAATTTCTCGAGCGAAAGCGGATGGTAAACATGCAGCCAGCTTGCCGACGACAGGTAGCAGTTTTCTAATTTCTTAAGGCGATGGGCTTCTTGTTAGATATACATTGCCTGCAGATTATTGCGGCTGTTTGCTGCCGTAAAAAAGTTTAAACGCGTTGGCCACCGCCTGGTGGAGGATGGTGCCATGGTTTTCTTCTGGCAGGTAATCAAAATACACGCGGGCATTGGGCCCCTGCCATTTCTCTACCTTTTCTGCCAGCAGGCTGGCATCCACTATCATTACCCGGGGCGCGGCGGTGGGTGTTAAGCCTTCTTTACCCACGCCAATATAAATGGTTTTGTGTTTAGGAGACTTGCCGGGCGCCGGCAAATCCTGCTGCAGCAGGGAACCATTGTTCCACCAAAGTGAAGGACTGACAATGATATAGGTATCGAAGAGTTGCGGGCGGGTAAATAAGACCTGTGTGGCGAGCAAGCCACCGAGCGATTGCCCAATGATGGTAGCAGAACCGCTGGTAGAATAGTTGGTATTGATAAAAGGCTGCAATTCCTTTTCCAGGAAATCTATAAACGCTGTTGCATGACCGGTAGTAGGGTAGGCTTTCTTGTCGGCTTCAATAGTGGTGGGGAAGGTGAAATCCCTGCGGCGGTCTACCGAGGCAATACCCACCACAATAGATTTGGGCAAACGCCCTACCCATTCAAAATTGTTGAACTGCGCCAGCCCTGCAATATGGATAAAATCTTCATTGGCAGAACCATCCAGCAGGTAAATAACCGGGTAGCGCGTGCTGTCGCCTTTTTTATAGCCCTCTGGCAGGTAGATATTCAGCGTGCGTTTTTCGTTGAGTACTTTGGAGTGAAGCTCTATAATCTCTCCCAATATAAACGGTTTGGCAGTAATGCTAGTAGGGGGCTTTGATTGCGCGTTGCAAAACTGTACAGAAAAACTGGCAATAATAAAGACTAGTATGAAACACTTCATAATGCAAGGATTAAATGGGGAGCGGTTTTGAAAAAGATTCAGAGGATTGCTTCATACTCACCGGCGGTTATTTAAACGAAAGACCAGGAGTTTGCCACGGTTCTGCCCCGCCGCCAGCAGCAATGATCCTTCGCTGTTTTTTAATGCGACCAGGCCTTTGCCGTTGCCCGGTACATTGAAGCCACTTTGCTGCAGGTTCAGGGGCGTAAAATGGCCTTTGCCATCACCCAGCAGCAGCAGGCCGTTCAACGCATCATAGCGGCCATTGCCGGGGTCTGCGCCAAAATCATTGGTGTTAATGCATACGTCCAACTTACCATCTTTATTAAAGTCTCCGGTAACCATGGCGCTCAGGGCCGACCATTGCGCCACCGGCGGCAACAATTCTTTGCTGAACTGGCCGTTGCCATTGTTTCTTATAAACGCGCTGGATAAAAACGTAGCCGTGTATTTGCTGGCATTTTTCAGTTCTTCCTTTGTAAGCAATTGATCAAAACTGGCCTCGCCAAAAGCGGCGTAGGTAAGAAAACGTTTTTTTATAAAGGGCAACTGGTCTACCACATCATCCCTGTTATAGGCGGTGTATTCTTTTAAGCTGCCGTCTTTATGGTCTTTCAAATAAGTGGTAATAATGCATTGCTGTGTGTGCTGTTTATAAAAATCATTGGCATACACGGCCACGGGGTACTGCTCGCTGGCTTTAAAGAATGAGTTTTCGCCAAGATTGCCTACAATATAGTCGTCGTCTCCATCATTGTCGAAATCTCCACTGGTGATGCAGTTATACCAACCGGAGAAAGCATTGATGCCTGAGGCGGCTGAAATATTTTTGAATTGTCCATGATCATTCTTAAAAAATTGCAGGGGCAGCCATTCGCCGGCCAGCACAAGATCTTTCCAGCCATCTTTGTCAAAGTCTGACCATACTGCATCGCAGATCATGCCAATGTTTTGCAGCCCGGGGGCTGCGGTAGCGGTGATGTCTGTAAACTTAATTTTGCCATTGCGACTATCATTTCTAAAAATGAAACTGGAGACGGGTGTGGGATAATTAAAAGGGTAACATCTTCCGCCAACAAAAAGATCGGGGTCGCCGTCTTTATCAAAATCTTCCACCCTTACATATGATTTACTGGTATGGTGTACCGGTAGTGCGGTAGCATCCTGTGTAAAATGGCCCATACCATCATTCATCAGCAGTTTATCCTGGTAGGCCGCGTTGCCGGGAGGCGCTTCATTGCTGCCACAGGCAATATAAACGTCCAGGTCTTTGTCTCCATCCGCATCAAACAATGCAATGCCCGCCGCTTCCCATTGCCGGCTGGTATCTGAAGGCAGCAGGGGCTTTTCAATAAATTTGCCATTGTTTTGCTGCAGGTATAGGTTAAACCCATAACCAAAGGAACCGCCAATGATGATATCATCCAGCCCGTCTCCATTTACATCTCCGGTGGTCATTACCGGTGTAAATTCAGACAGTTTGTGGGGTATGAGCTTCTGGATATCAAAATCAATAAAATCATTTTCTCGGTGCTGGTATTGCAGGCCAATAGAATCAGTAATATCTGTAAAGAGCGGTTGCAGGGCCTTGTGTGTTGTGTAGTTGTATTGCAGGCGCGCATTTTTTTGCTGCAGCAACAGGGTTTTACCTGCAGGCACCTGCCTAATTACTTCCATTTGCCGGTTGGGCCAGATAACAATCACAGAGTCCACGCTGGTAAGTGCACCCAGCCCAAAATGCAGTACCGGCGGCATGCTTGATAAAAAACCGCGGTAGGGACTTTGTTCAATCACCTGTTGATTACCGCCGTAATGCAATTCTACCCGCGCGCCAATGCCCTGGCGGTTTAATGTATCTCCCTCCAGGCGCAGATCCAGAAAGCCTGCGTTTTTCCGGTGGGTTTCAATACTGTTGTTACGGTAAACAAATGCTTTGTCATTGATATTGCTGATGACCATATCAAGGTCGCCATCATTGTCTAAGTCCGCATAGGCGGCGCCGTTAGAGAACGATGGCTGGGTAAGCCCCCAGCTGCTGCTTACATCGGTAAACCTTAGCTGGCCGGTATTCTTAAAAGCGTAGTTGTTGATTTTTACCTGTGGTATGGCGGCCAGTACCTCGCGTTTGCTTTTGGTGGCAAAGGCCTTTTGCCTGAAGGCGATAAAATCATGATCGGTCAAATCTTTGGGAAAGCCATTGGTAATGATCATATCCCGCCAGCCATCGTTGTCAAAATCCTGCACCATGGGTGCCCAGCTCCAGTCTGTAGAAGATATGCCTGCGTAAAAACCTATCTCGCTAAAAATGGGGTCGGCCGCGGTATCCGCTGCAGCGCCCGGCCCCTGGTTTAGCTGGAGCGTATTGCGTACATACTGGTATTGATAGCCGTAAGCGTCGTTGTTTTGATAATCCAGGTATTTATAACCAGACATCAGCAATTTTTTGCGGTAATTATCCGCGGGGTCCATATCCATTTCTACCAGGTCTGCCAGGCCATCATTATTAATGTCAATAAGATCTGAGCCCATGCCATTGGCAGAGGTATGTTTGAAATACTGTGCAGATTTATCAGTAAAAGTGCCGTTGCGGTTGTTGATGTAGAGGATATCATTTGAAAGAAAATCATTGGCCACAAAAATATCCTTCCAGCCATCCTGGTTGATGTCTGCAATGCAGGCGCTGTGGCCATAGCCTTCAATGGTAATGCCCGCCTGGGCAGATACATTGGTAAAGTAGGGGTGGCCCAGGGAGTCACTGCCGTTGTTGCGGTAAAGGCGACCGGTACTGGGCCAGGAGCCGTCTGTGATGCGTTTACGGTACACCGAAGGGTTGTTATTTTCTACCATTTCATTTACGGTGATGTACGCATCCAGGTCGCCATCATTATCATAGTCAAAAAAAGCCGCCATGGTAGAATGAGATGCATCGTCTAGTCCATAAGCAGCCGCTTCTTCCGTAAATTGAGGAATGCCTTCTTTAGTAGCGCCTTTGTTAATGTAGAGCAGGTTTTTGCGCCGCACGGAATCGTCATAAATAGTAGCGCATACATAGATATCCTGCCAGCCATCATTATTAATATCTACTACGGCAACGCCGCGGCACCATTTGCCATTGCCGTTTACATGTGCGGCGGTGGTTACATCGCGAAATTTCATGTTGCCTTCGTTCAGGTATAACTGTGAGGCTACCTGGTTGCCGGCAAAATAAATATCCATCCATCCATCGTTGTTAAAATCTGCGATGCCTACGCCCGCACCATTGTACATATTGGTAACATCAAAAGGATTGATGGTATCGCTTTCTGTAATGTTGTTGCTGAAATTGATATGAGACGCATCTGAGGGGATCAGCGTAAAGGTGGAACTGTTGGTACTGCAGGCATTCAGCAGGCAGGCGGCAAGAACAATAAAACTTACATGGTAAGATTTCATGCAGGATAATTCTGGATGCGAGGAATAAAACAAAAGTATAAAAAGCGGTGCATTTGCTGGCAAAATTAAATACCCCTACTTTTGCTTTTTCAACTAAAAAAATAATGCAATGAAAAAACTTTTTCTTTCTCTTTCTATCATCGCAGCTTTAGCGTCTTGCGGTGGTAGCGCAGAAAAGCAGGAGACTGCCAAAACTGACAGCGCCGGTGCTGCAAGCACTGTTACGCCAGCGCCGGATACCAGTGCCAAGGTTGCTGCACAACCGGTAAAAGACAGTATCATGCAATTTAAAGGAGGCAAGGTTTTGATCATGGTAGGTGGTACCTGGGCCGATCTTAGCGCGCCTGTTACTACTTCTAATGGAAGAAAAGTGAGTCCAAATGGTGAAGTATCAAAATCCGGCAAAACAAAGAAGCTGGAAGAAGGTATGATGATTGATAAAGATGGCCAGTTGATGGACAAAGACGGCAAACCACTGGATAATACCGGCTGGGAATAAAGGAGGTGTTTTAATGTAGTATAAAGTTAACCGGGAGACATCCCGGTTTTTTTTATTTTAATGAAAACTTTCGTGCATTGGGCTGAAAGGTTTGCCAGCTATGCCAGAACTGGTGGTAGGACTGTACGGTGGCCAGCTGCTCGCCCTTTAGCGCTCCTTCTATACAGCGGCCATCCATGTTCCATACAGACTTTGTAAGCAGGTCTGTAAACACATTGCTGCCTTCCTGTTTGGCAAATTGCAGGGTAGCGCCTTTCAGTTTTCTATCGTACACATGAAAGCTGGTGGTATCATTTTCAAGCACAAGTAACAAGGCTTTAGCATCAAGCGAGTCTTGCAGCAGGCGGTGGGCAACCAGTTCATTCCAGTCGTACGCCACGGCAGTGTTACCGTCTTTTACGCCAACAATCCAAGATTTCTCCTGCCATGAGCGGTAATCTCTTTTCACCAGGCTGCTTTGCATTTTACCGCGGTCGTAATCTTCCAGCCTGAAATAACGTTCGTCGAACAAAGGATCGGGCGCCATTACGGTGGCGTTGGGGTATTGGCGCAAACAGGCTTCTACCGTAAGCTGGGTAGAAGGAATTTCCTGTAGTTGCATGCCTTTGCGTGGCCCGGCAATGGCTTCACCGGTGGCCTGCTGCCACCAGCTGCGGGTGCTGGCATCTTCAAAAACGGCATTGAAATGATCCATGCCCACCAGCCGGAAAGTTTCAGGCCGGCCGGCTACCAGTGTGCTGAAGACGCGCCCGGTTCGACAAACCGTGCAATACGTTACAAGCAGCGGCTGGCCGCCCACGGTATCCAATACCTGGTGATGATAGCCGATCAATTGAAGGGGATAGGCTTTTGCTTCACCCTTAATGACCACGGCAATCACCAGTTTATTTTTATCAGGCGCGGTGGCTGCCGGGATAAAACTTTTGTTAACGGGCAGCTGAAAGATGGCATCTGCCGGCAGACGATAATTAAAGACAATAAAGACAGTGGCGTAGGTAAGCAGCGCGAGGGATAATGCAATCTTTTCCCAGCGACGGCCATCCTTAAAAACGCGGATCAGCACTATGCCCATGATGATGAGGGCGAGGCTGCGTATCCAGCCTATAGAAGAATGAACCCAGTAAGCAAAGGCGATG
>DATJGC010000420.1:0-6236 GCA_035495345.1 Chitinophagaceae bacterium
AAACGCATCGCTGCTAAGCGCCTATTACCTGGCCGCCGCCCAGGGAAAAAAGATAGAGGAGCTGCTGGAGAATACTGTTATCCTCTTTGACCCCTCCTTTAACCCGGATGGTATGCAACGTTTTTCTACCTGGGTAAACCAGCACCGTAGTAAAAACCTGGTAACGGACCCCAACTCGCGAGAGTTTAATGAAGTATGGCCCGGCGGCCGCTTCAACCATTACTGGTTTGATCTGAACCGCGATTGGTTACCCGCCGTCCATCCTGAAAGCCAGCACCGCTTGCAGCAGTTCCAGGCATGGCGACCGAACATTTTAACAGACCACCACGAGCAGGGCAGTAATGCCAGCTTCTTTTTTCAGCCGGGCGTGCCTGCAAGGGTAAACCCCTTAACACCGGAAAAAAACCAACAACTGACTGCCGCCATTGCCAATTTTCATGCAAAGTTCCTGGACAAAATAGGGTCGCTCTATTTTACCAAGGAGAACTATGATGATTTCTATTATGGCAAAGGCTCTACCTACCCGGATGTACAGGGCTGCATCGGAATTTTGTTTGAACAGGCTTCTTCCCGCGGACATGCACAGCAAACCGCCAATGGCATACTGCGTTTTTCTTTTACCATACGCAACCAGTTTACCACTACCCTTTCTACCCTGGAAGCAGCCTATACTATGCGCAAAGAATTACTGGATTACCAGCGTGACTTCTTTGCCATGACCCGGCAGGAAGCAGGCGCCGCTACCAACAAGGCCTGGGTAATTGGCGAAGCCACTGACAAAGCACGCACCGGCCTCTTTGTAGAAATGCTGTTAAGGCATAAGATTGAAGTGTATGAACTCAATACCAATGTAAATGCAGACAATATCAATTTTGAAAAAGGCAATGCCTACCTGGTGCCCAGCAACCAGCCGCAATACCGTTTACTGCGCGGCATCTTTGATAAAACACTTACTTATAAAGACAGCCTGTTCTATGATATCACGGCATGGACCATGCCGCTGGCCTTTGGACTGCCCTATGCAGAATTGAACGCTGCTAAGTACAACACAGCGCTCAAAGGCAGCCGGGTAGACAGCGTGCAACATTTGGCCGGCCGCATGCGCGGCGAGAAAACCAATTATGCCTACGCGTTTGAATGGAATGAACTGTATGCACCGCGCATGTTGTTTGAACTGGCAGAAAACGGTGTGCTGGCAAAAGTGTGCAGCAGCCCCTTTGAAGCCGGCAACGCAGCGGGCAAAAAGAAATTTGGTTATGGATCGATACTGGTACCCGTGGCCTTGCAGAAAACAGACCCGGATAAATTGTTTGCTTTACTGTCTGCGGCTGCTGCCAGCAATGGTGTGGATGTGTACCCGCTTGGCACGGGCATGTCGGTGAGCGGGGTAGATCTGGGCAGCGCCAGTTTTATAAATGTAGCCAAACCCAGTATCGCGTTGTTGGTGGGCACCGGGGTTTCTGCCACAGACGCAGGAGAAGTTTGGCACCTGCTAGATCAGCGGTTTAACATACCCGTTAGTCAGCTGGAAATACCCATTTTTAACCGGGTGGAGCTCAGCAAGTACAATACAATTGTAATGGTAAGCGGCAATTATGCTGAACTCAGCAAAGAAAAGATGAAGGCATGGGTACAAAATGGCGGCACGCTTATTTGCATGGAAGATGCGGTACAGTGGGCGGCGCAAAACGGCATTACCAATGTAACTTTTAAGAAGATACCTGCGGGCATAGACAGTAGTGTGGCGTTGCCCTATGCCAGCAAATTTGATCGGGAGGGTGCGCAATTGAATTACGGAGGAATATTCCGTGCCGGCATAGATCTTACCCATCCCTTGTTTTATGGTTACCAGCAGCCGTATATCGACCTCTTTAAAGCCGGGAAAACTTTCCCGGAAAAAAGCAAGAACCCTTACGCCAACCCGGCATTTTATGGCAGCAGTCCTTTGCAGAGCGGTTATATCAGCAAAGAAAATTACAGCGCCATAAAAAATTCTGCCGCGGTGATAGTGAGTACGGTGGGCAGTGGCCGGGTAATTTCTATTGCAGACAATCCCAATTTCAGGGCCTTCTGGCTGGGCGGCACCAAGTTGATGATGAATGCGCTGTTCTTTGGAAAGCTCATTGATGCCGGCAGCGGAAGAAATGAAGAGGAATAATACACTTTTCACGCGGTCGTTGCACGCAGCGGGCGCAAAGAGGCAGCGAGCGCAGTCGTTTCGCGCGGCGGGCGCAAAGAGGCAGCGATCACTAAAATCAACCACCTCTTTTATTCAACCGAAAATAAACCGCTGCGCCCGCCGCCCCGCCTTTACCGCCGCGTGCAACCGGAGCAAAGCGAAAACAAAGATTGTGCGAAACGAACAAAAATGTAAATTGCCGTTTCAAACAAATTTAAGTACGCAGCAAAATTTTTAAGTATGATCAAGCTTCAGGCTATCGGCAACCTTGGTAAGGATTGCGTTACCAACACAGTAAATGGTAAAAACGTAATCAACTTTAACGTGGCACACACGGAGAAATACCGTGATGCACAAGGAAACCAGAAAGACAAAACAATTTGGGTAGAATGTGCTTATTGGACAGACAAGACCGCCATTGCCCCTTACCTCCGCAAAGGAACACAGGTGTATGTAGAAGGTTCACCCGAGGTACGCACCTATCCTAAAAATGATGGCACCACCGCCGCATCACTCACCCTGCGTGTATCCAGCGTACAATTGCTAGGCACCCGCGGAGAAAATAACGGTCCTTCACAAGGCGGTTATAGTGCGCCTGCTACCAATACCAACAGCAATAGCGCACCCTCACGCCAGGAGATGTCTGAACCCGTAGATGATTTACCCTTCTAAAAAAGTTAAGGCATAACATTGCACCTACCCCTGCCTGGCAGGGGTATTTTTTTGCCCGGCCCTTTGTATTCAATTATATTTTACATTTACCTATGCCGGATGCAATGTTGAATGAAACGCCGGCAACATCTAACAACCACTTTTATTCAAACACCTGAAGGCATCTACATGGCAAAACAAACAGCTTCATCACGCAGAAAATTTTTACAGCAACTAGGCACTACTACACTCCTACTGGGCACGGGCGGTCTCAGCAAACTGGCTGCAGAAGAAAAAATGGAAGAGCGCATGCTGCAATACCGCAAACCCATTAGCGCTAATGATAAAATAAGAGTGGCCGTTATTGGCTGCGGCATCATGGGCTTTAATGATATTGGTACCGCACTAAAAGTGCCCGGTGTAGAAATTGGCGCTGCCTGTGATCTGTATACCGGAAGGCTGGAGCGTATGAAAGAAGTGTACGGCAAAGATCTGTTTACCACCCGTGATTATCGTGAAGTGCTGGAAAGAAAAGATATAGATGCTGTTATCATTGCCACCAGTGATAACTGGCATGCGCGCATCAGCACAGATGCTATGAACAAAGGCAAACATGTTTATTGCGAGAAACCCATGGTACACCGCATCAGTGAGGGATTGGGCGTTATAAAAACACAGGAACAAACAAAAAAAGTGATGCAGGTAGGCAGCCAGGGCATCAGCGGCGTAGACTACCTGAAAGCAAAAGAACTCTACCGCGCCGGTGATATTGGCCAACTGAATTGTATTGAAGCTACCTACGACCGCCAGAGCGCACTCGGCGCATGGCAATACACCATGCCCACGGATGCGTCCGCAACTACGGTTGACTGGGACCGTTATATTGCAGGCATGCCCAAACAACCTTATGATGCCAAGAAATTTTTCTGGTGGCGCAATTACAAAGATTTTGGAACCGGCATGCCGGGTGATCTTTTTGTACACCTGGTTACCGGCATTCATTATGTAACGGGTTCTAAAGGGCCTTCTAAAATATTTTCAGCCGGTCAGCTTGCGTATTGGAAAGACGGTCGGGATGTGCCGGATGTAACCACCGCCATTATGGACTATCCCGCCACGGCAGAACACCCGGCTTTCCAGGTAATGCTGCGCGTAAACTTCATCAGCGGTGATGGTGGCGGCAGCTCCGTAAAATTCATTGGCAGCGAAGGCGTGATTGAAAAAACCGGCGATGGCCTTAATGTAACCCATAGCCTTCTGCCCAAGGCGCCCGGTATCGGCGGATGGGACGCGCTCTCTACCTATCCGCAGGCCATGCAGGAAGAACTGAAGAAACAGTATGATCAGCAATGGACGGCCGCCGATAAACAGGCCGCGGTTAAGGCACCCATTAAATTTAAAAAGCCGGAGGGCTACAGCGAACATGTAGACCACTTCATCAATTTTTTTGATGCCGTAAAAACCGGCAGCCCGGTCATAGAAGGTCCGGTAACGGCCTTCCGCGCTGCAGCCCCCTGCCTGGCTTCTAACGACAGCTATTTCCAAAAGAAAATCATTTACTGGGATGCGGAGAATATGAAAGTTCTTAGTTCATAGGTCCGAGTTCTCAGTTCATAGTTCTTAGTTTTCAGTTTGCAGTTTTTAGTTCTTTTGCTTGGTGGAGGCTAAGAGGAGAGGCTAAGAGAAAAAAGAGAGAAAGAGGTTTTGATTCTTTGCGCTCGCTGCTTCGCCGTTTCCGCTGCGTGAAACCGCGGAGCAAACGCTTTTTTGACTTTTGACTTCGCACCCGGAGCAAAAATTTTTTCGCACAGAGATAGCAGAGCTAACAGAGTGCTGGAGGGTAAGAGGCTAAGAGAAAAAGAGAGAAAGAGGTTCTTGATTTGCTGCGTCCGCTGCTTCGCCGTTGCCGCTGCGTGAAACCGCGAAGCGAAAGCTTTTTTGACTTTTGAATTATAGGCTAAGAGGTAAAAGAGAAAAAGAGAGAAAGAGGTTCTTGATTTGCTGCGACCGCTGCTTCGCCGTTACCGCTGCGTGAAACCATCCAGGCGAGAGCTTTTTTGACTTTTGAATTATAAGCTAAGAGGTAAAAGAGAAAAAGAGAGAAAGAGGTTCTTGATTTGCTGCGTCTGCTGCTTCGCCGTTACCGCTGCGTGAAACCATCCAAGCGAAAGCTTTTTTGACTTTTTACTTTTGAATTTTGAATTTTTACTCGAAGCGAACGCTTTTTGACTTTTTACTTTTGAATTTTGAATTTTTTAAATACATCAACTTGGCGGAGGAAACAATCCCTTACATACAATTACTGTCGTTCACAGAAAATATTTTTACAAAAATTGGTTGCAGCGCTAAAGATGCTGCCGTGGCTGCCAAAGCATTGGTAGCTGCAGACCTCCGGGGCATAGACTCGCACGGGGTGGCCAGGTTGAGCGGCTATGTGCGATTGTGGGAAGCAAAACGCGTCAATGCGCAACCGTTAATTACGATAGTGCATGAAACGCCTTCTACCGCAGTGGTAGACGGTGATGCCGGACTGGGACTGGTAGTGGCGCCCTTTGCCATGCAAACAGCCATCGATAAGGCAGCGAAGGTTGGTACCGGCTGGGTAAGCGTTTCTAACTCTAATCATTTTGGTATTGCAGGCTATCACGCCATGATGGCGCTGGAACATGATATGATTGGCATTGCCATGACCAATGCCAGCGCGCTGGTGGCGCCTACCTTTTCTATTGAACGCATGCTGGGCACCAATCCTATTTGCGTTGCCATACCCGCTGGCACAGAACCCGCGTTTGTAGCAGACCTGGCCACCACCACCGCTGCCAATGGCAAGCTGGAGATTTTGCAAAGAAAAAACCAGGCGGCCCCCACCGGCTGGATACAGGATGAACAGGGACAACCTTCTACCAATCCGCATGAACTAAAAGCAGGCGGTGCTTTATTGCCGCTGGGCGGCGATAGAGAACATGGCAGCCATAAAGGCTATGCCCTGGGCGCTGTAGTAGACATTTTTTCGGCGGTGCTCAGCGGCGCTAATTACGGGCCCTGGGTGCCTCCCTTTCCCGCCTATGTACCCATGCCGGAAAACCAGCCGGGCAAGGGCATCGGCCATTTTTTTGGCGCCATGCGCATTGATGCGTTCAGGCCTGCCGCAGATTTTAAAATGCATATGGACCAATGGATACAACGCTTCCGCACCGCCACACCCGCAAAAGGCCAGCAGCAGGTACTCATTCCGGGCGATCCTGAACGTGAAGCTACCAGCACCCGCCTGCAACAGGGTATTCCGTTGCTGCATGCGGTGGTGGAAAACCTTAAAGAGCTGGGTGAAAGATTTGGAGTGGACTGGTAAAAAGACATCGCGTTTACGTGCAGATGCGAGCAATGCTCGTTGTGACAATTACGGGTA
>DATJGC010000421.1:0-6961 GCA_035495345.1 Chitinophagaceae bacterium
TGCTGCCGCTTACCACGGGTAAGAATGGTACGGGCGATAGCAATGATTTTGCAGACCCTGCCACCTGGCGCGCCATGAGAGAAAGTATGGGAGACAATAGCTGGCCGATACCTTCAGACGCAGACCTGGCCGTCTTCCGCAACTACCGCGATGGCATCAATACGGCCGTGGAAGAGATTGACTACAGCAATATGATCTATATAGCCGGCAAAGACAAAGCCACCGTCTGTGGTTATTACAATGATAACCTGCCCCCGCGCACTGAATTGGTAGTATTATCCACCGCTGAGGGAGACCAGAGCGTTACCTGGGAGAGTGGCATCCCCAAAAAAATGCTGGGCACCGGCCGGGTCTATTACACCGAAGCCACGCATGGTGCGCTGGCAAATGATATTTCCCTTTTTGCCGGCATAGAAGACCTGCTGGAACATGGCCATACAGCAAGATTAAACACCCTGCCCCCATTGGTACGCGGAGAAGAGAAATTGTTCAGAACACCGGAAGTACATCAGTTTGATATTTCAGAACGCGGGCTGGAGAATGCGGTGCTGGGCATCGTTGAAAAGAATGAACAGCTGGTTAACCAATTGCCGGTAGCAGTGTCTATCAGTCACGGAGACCTGGCCTATGCCTCATACCCGGTGCTGGCCGGGCATTTTACCAATGACGGCATATTGTATGCAGAGCGTTCTATTGATGCTTGTATGAACAACACACTTTCTGCACGCCATGCCATTGGTATTTACCCGGGTGAAATTGGTACCAGTGCGGCCATCGTTACCAACCCTGAGATCACTGATTTTCCGGGTGCCCTCATTGTAGGCCTGGGCGAGCCCGGCAGCCTTACTGCCTTCCTGCTTACCCAAACCATTGAACAGGCCATCTCAAAATATTTGCTGGATGTAAACAACAAAGCAGACGACGGCATTGACATTGGGATCTCCGCACTGATTGTGGGCTGTGGGTATGGCGGTCTATCTGTAGAAAGTTCTGTAAAGGCCATCATAGAAGGCGTAAACAATGCCAATAGCAAATTATCTGATCTCTATCTCTCCAATATTTATAAAACCCCGCTACGGCTGGTGCAGCATATTGAGTTCATAGAGATGTACAAAGACAAGGCACTGAATTGCATGTATGCGCTTCGCAAGATAGAAAGCAAGGAGAACAACATGTATAATATACGCATCGGCAGTAAACAGATAAAAGTACTCTTCGGCTCAAAAAGACGCCTGGCCACCGAGGCCCCTGAAGAGTGGTGGAGAAGAATCACCGTGCGCTACCGCGAGGTAAGACCAGGCAGCAAAGACATACCTGCACTGGTATTTGGTGCTTCCACCGGCGATGCCCGCGAGGAAGAAAAAGAATTATTCAGCAGTACAGACCTGGTAGATCTTTTTGTTGAACAAATTTCCATCAACAATAATTGGTCAACCGCCGTAGCCAAAACCCTTTTTGCATTAATGATACCCAATGAATTTAAGGAGCGACTGAAAAAGAAGGGCAGTATTAATTGGATACTGGAAAAGAAGACAGCCTCTTACCCGTGGGAACTTTTGCTGGATACTACCCCCAATGCCAAACCGCTTTGTGTAAATGCCGGCATGATCAGGCAATTGTCTACCAAAGATTTCAGGGTGAATATTAAAAGAGTGGCAGGAGACAGGGCCCTGGTCATTGGCGATCCAGATCTGAGTGATTATACCGCTGCCAGTCAATTGCCCGGCGCAAAAGAGGAAGCCGTACTGGTAACAAACCTGCTGGAAGCAAATAGTTATGAAAAGGATTCACTCATCAATGCCTCTGCTGCGGAAATCATTGTAAGCCTCTTGCCCAATGAATACAAAATTGTACACCTGGCAGGGCATGGCGTCTTCAACCCAGATAACCCAAAAAAATCAGGTATGCTCATTGGCAAAGACATGTTTCTTACTGGCTTTGATATAGAACAGATGAACCCCGTGCCTGAGCTGGTGTTTGTAAACTGCTGTCACCTGGGCCGGGTAGATGATGTGGCAGAGAAAAACTATATGGCCAAGTATAAACTGGCAGCCAACCTGGGTACACAACTTATTCAGATGGGCGTTAAAGCAGTTATTGCTGCAGGTTGGGCCGTACACGACGAGGCCGCGCACCTTTTTGCCAGCGAATTTTATACAAAGATGTTTGCCGGTTGCAATTTTGGTGATGCGGTAAAAGACGCAAGAACGGCGGTGTATGAAAAATACCACCATAGCAACAATACCTGGGGCGCCTATCAATGCTACGGAGATCCGTTTTACAAACTGGTTAACCGCAGCGCCGGCAAGCCAAGCATGGCCACTGAATACATTATGGCAGAACAGGTACTAATGGAGCTTGATAACCTGCGCAATGATGTAGACACCCGTAACTATAGCGGCAAAGCCATCATAGATAAAGTAAAAAGTATTAAGGAAGCAGCAAAGCTGGCCGGTATACGTGATGCAGGTATAGTAGAGGCAGAAGCATTGATCTATTATGAGCTGGGCGATTATACAAATTCAGTGCTGGCGTATGAACAGCTGAAACATTCACAGCATGCAAGCTTTAGTGTATCCGCCCTGGAGAAATACTGCAATGTGCGTTGCAAGCGACTGGTAGAAGACTGTAACAAGGGTGCAGACAAACAGGCCGCTATTGCTGCCCTGCATACTATCATCAGTGAACTTGATCAACTAAGACAAATAGAAGAAACAAGAGAACGTACCAATCTCATCGGAAGCGCATGGCGCCGCATTGCGTATTTATCTTCCGGTAAAAAGAAAAAACTACAGGCTTATAAAAAGGCCGCAGAAGCCTATGGAAAGGCCAATGCTCCTATACAACCTGCCGATACAAGCAATGATGAAGACGAAGTAAGCGAAGATCGCTACGCATTTAAAATGCAAATCTTCATGCAATGGCTGCACGATGCAGTACAGGGTACAGAGGCCGGCGAACCTTTGTTGCCAGCGGATGCCAGAACATCGGCCATCACAAAGCTGCAGCAACACAAGGCGCAACTGGGACAACGTTACCGTAACATGGATTACTGGGAGCTGATAGAAGCAGCCGCTATAGAATTGCTCATGCTGGCCTTGCAGGAAGAAGAAGCTGCTAAAGACAACAACTGGACAATGTTAGAAAAAAAATACCGCCGCATCTGGAACAGGGCGGGTTCAAAAGGAAAAATTAAGGCAGAAATGGAAAGCTTTGCGATTATTATTGATGGATTAAGCCTCGCCGCCGCGGTCTCCAACGCTTCCTTTGCCAACAATGTCCTGGGGCTGAGTGACCGACTCTCTGCCTATGTGGCCGCAGAATAAGTAGACAGTCCGCCATTGTATTAGCTGGCATTTGGGGATAATGCAATCGCCTGCGCGCTTGCCAATCTGCAGGCAAAGCTGTATTTTGTACATGCTAAAACCTATCTTATGAAAACAACCGGCGCTAAAAATTTCCTCAAATACCTGTACGATAATTTCATCGCCAACTTTATTGGCTTCATCATTGGCATGGCCGCTACAAGGCTGGTATCTTACTTCTTTGTTACGCGCAGCATCCGCAATCTCTGGGGCCTTACGGCGAGAAAAACCGTTATCGACAAAAAAACGTTCAGCAATCTAGAGATGCTGATTGCGGTTATTATTGGCTTTATTGTATTTGAAGTGATTTCTAAATGGATAAAAAAGAAAATGGAAGAAACTTACCCCGCCTGCAAAACTGCCGTACTTGGCTGGCTGGGCAAAGTGCAATAAACAAAAGCGGGAAGCAGCCTTGCCTCCAACATAAGTTATCGATTGCCCACTTAGTTGCTAATGCCTAGTGGCTGTACAAAACTGTTGTAAATACTGAAGCCTTACCATTATTCATTTGCTGCGCGGCCTTGAGGTAGGCCGGTTCCTTAAAATCCTCAGCGGCCTGTAACAATAAGGGATAAAATTCAGCAGGTGCATTGTATTTGCTTATTTGCTGGTAAGACCATTTCTTTTCCCCGGCAGCAAAGGGTAGCAGCCAGTCGAGCGCCGTACGCAGGCCCGCGCCATTCGGTGTATGATAGTTCCAAAGATCGTTGCCTGTTTTTTCTGCAAGGGTAGCCACCGTAAACCAGCCCCGAAGGTTCATGGTACTGTAACCGAGCCCGTTGGTTCTTTCCAGCTCCAGCGGCTGTTGGCCCTCAGCGGTTAGCTGACTATCGAGCCGTTTTTTACTCTCATTTACAAGGGCAATGGCTTTGTCTTGCTGGCCCGTAAACAGCGCAAAATCGATGGCCTGCGCGTAATACCAGGTACCGTGATTGTTTTTTGCCGCGTGTTCTTCCCTGCCATTTTTGCTACTGAGCATCCATTCCAAATATTGCCTGTACCAATGTTGCAAGGCGGTATGCTGGGCGGCTGTCCAGCCGGGTGCGCCTTTTAACAAGGCTGCTGCATCAGCAATACCGGTAAGCGAAATGGTTTCAATAATACCGATGCCCCTGCCGGTATTTACACCGGGTACAGCCTGCCCGTAATCAAGGTTTGGGTTCATTCTTGTGGCAGTATCCAGGAACCAGGTATTTAACAACGTGGCTGCCTTTGCGGCGTAGTTTTCATTGTTAGTGAGGTACCATGCTACCGCCAGGGTTTTACTGGCCGTCTCCAGTTTACCCAAATTGCTGCGGTCTGTGATCTTATAAATTTCCGGGTTTCGCTGCCCGTCTCTTCTCAGGTAGGGGAGGCCATTGGGGCGCGAACTATCGTACCAGAAATAAGGCGCCTGGCTCATATAATCATGGCGGTTACCGCTCACCGGTAGAAAGGCTTTTTCCATTACAGACACTGGTTTCATTTGCAACAGGGAGTCTGCCTCTTGCAGCAACTGCTGTACAGGCCCAGTGATGGTTTTATCCTTTTGCTGCCATTGCTGTTTCAGTTTTGCAAGGCGGCTGCCATTCACAATATATACATCGGGTACCTGGGCCTGGAGTAAACAAATGCTTAAAGCAAGGGCAAGCGTGCAGCCAATCTTCATATTTGGGTATTTATGTCTGGCTAATGTACGGCAAAATCCATAACGTGTTTTGCATTTGGTTACGTTACTTGCTGTTTTTATGCTGCCAGGTCGCCATCTTTATTTCCGGTTTGTTCATGAATGTCCTTTCTTTCGTTTAATGAAGCGCTATGCGAGGAGGCGATGGGGCCCTTGTCTTTTTTACTTTTTTCCATCTGTTTCCGGTTATGTGCCGCACTGGCCCTGCTCCCAAACAACTCGTTCATAAAGACATGCATTTTTGTTTTGGTGCCGGAAATAATTTTGTTTTCTCCGTTCATCAGGGCCTTGTAACCATCTTTTGCCACTTCTGCGGGCGATGCCAGTTCTTTTTCCTGATAGCCCACGGTATCTTCCTGCCCGGCCTTGTGAAAGAAATCAGTATCTGTGGCGGCGGGTAACAAAGCGGTGAGCGTGATGTTAGTATCTTTCAATTCATTGAATAAGGCCGCGGTAAAGGATTGCACAAAGGCTTTGGTGGCGGAGTATACAGCCAGTAAGGGAATAGGCGTGGTGCCCGCTTCAGCACCCAGCTGGAGTATCTTGCCCTCATCGCGCAGCACCATATCGCGCAGGTAAAGTTTTGTAAGGGTGAGCAGGCTGATAATATTAAGTTGTATGATATTAATATCACGTTGCAGGTCGGTTTCAACAAACGGACCCCATTCTCCCTGCCCGGCGTCATTAACCAATACATTTACTACAATACCCATGGCGCTCACTTCATCATAAATTTCCTGTGCTGCCCCTGGTACAAAAAGATCTTTTTGAATGGGGGTTACCTCAATCCCAAAATCCTCTTTCAGTTCATTGGTTACTTCCTGCAGTCTTTCTTTATTACGGGCTACAAGTATAAGATTGTAACTATCGCGGGCAAACAATTTGGCAAGCTCGTAGCCAATACCGCTGGTGGCACCGGTGATGAGCGCATACAGGTTCCGGTTTTCTAGATTTATTGCTGGCATAGTTGTTTGTTTTTTTAAACGCTTCTCTTCACAGCGGGTGTATATCAAAGAGAAGGCCATTACAAGGCTTTGTGGGTAAGTTGGATAGCTAACGCCACGCCCGCCTGGCTTTGCGGCCCGTTATTTAACCTGCGGCACATACCCGCATACCGTAACAGCTGGCATGCTTTTTAGACCTCTTAGAAAAAATACATTTTATGGAAGTAATGACGCAAACCGAGAAAGCCACGCTTATTCAGCAGGAGCTGGATGAACTGGAAGAACAGCTGGTGATGCTGGAAGGTAAGATGATTAAACCCAGCCAGTGTTATCGCTTTTCATTAAACCCACCTTACGTGCTGTACAATACAAATTGTCCTGATAAATTAATGGAGCAAATTGAAGGCATCCTCCTGAAATACAAAGAAATTCATGAAGCGGGAAACCAGCCATAAACCCACTGCGGTGGCAGACCCGGAGGCGCCGGTAAACCAGCGTCACCTGGCTAGGCAATACGAGCTGGCAGGGGAGAACAAGAAGGCCATTACGATCTACGAACAGCTTATAAAAAAGTATCCGTCTGAGGCCTTGTTGTGGGACAGGCTAATGATACTTTACCGGAAAGAAAAGCTACTTAAAAAAGAACTGGCCATTGTTGAGAAAGCCATCGATAATTTCAAAACACTATTGCTGCCGCATACAGGCGAAAGCAATAAAAAGGTGGCCAGCCTGAGCAAATCTATTTTGCATGCAGTGGGACTGGCAGACAAAAAGGGTACAGCCCTGTATTACCCGGAGCCCATTGCAAAATGGCAAAGGCGAAGAACCGTTGTGAAAAAGAAACTGGCTGCACTTGAAGCGCGTTAGTGTAATGGCGATATTACGTCTACTAATTAACAATCTTATATTTCTACTTAAAAGAAAAAGCTGTACCCCTTTCGGAAAACAGCTTTTGTTGAACGCCTACTCCCTTAAATTTATCAACT
>DATJGC010000422.1:0-17746 GCA_035495345.1 Chitinophagaceae bacterium
TACATGATTCAATGGCAGCCCAGAACGTATTATTTAAAAAGAATACCGCGCCTGAAAATGCTTCTTGGAAAAAAAGAAAGGCAGATGGTATTGATATTATCGGTACAGGCAATGATCCTTTCTGGAGCGTTGAAATAGACAGGGAAAAACTGATACTATTTAAGTATTCCGTCAACCAAAAACCGGTCATTGTGCCTATTGAAATGCCGTTGATAACAAGAGACAGCACCATTTATTCAGTGCACACTGAATCTGGCGAACCAATAAGAATTTCCCTCCTCTCCAAGTTCTGCAACGATGGCCTGAGTGATCACGTGTATGAATACCAGATGAATGTGGCATACAAAGGACAACAATATAAAGGCTGTGCAGTAATACTAAGTGCTGCCAGCGCTGACTAGAAATTACATTCTGATTAGCGCGGGGGTTGTACAGGCGGATATTGTATTTCCGAGAGTTTTTGCCCTGTGCTTTTGCCAATGTACAATAAACCCGTTTTAACATGTAGCTGAGGCAATGGCTACAATCGACTTTGCAATGTCAGCTTTTTATAATCAGTAGGGCTGAGGCCGGTAACTTTCTTAAATTGGTTTGATAAATGCCCGATACTGCTATAATTCAATTTGTTTGAAATCTCTGTGAGGTTTAATTCATCATTCATGATAAGCTCTTTTACCTTTTCAACCTTGTAGTTGATAATAAAATCACGAATTGTAACACCGGTGATTTCAATAAAAATGTTAGCAATATAGGTGTAATCATAGTTCAACTGCTTACTTAAATAATCAGAGTAATTTATTTTGGGCAGATCATTTGAAAGGCGTACCATTTCGTAGATTGAATCCTTTACTTTTTCAGCAAGTATGTGCTTGTTATCCTCCAATAATTCCAGCTCCAATTGCAGCAGTTTCTGGCTGAGCTGTTCTTTTTTAGCAGTACTGAGCGGGTTTGTAATCTCCAGGTTTCCATGTCCTATTTTTATATAGGGAATGGCCAACTCCTGTAATGCCTGCTCTACAACAATCTTGGACGTTACCGTGGTCATATTTCTAATATGTAATATCATTTGCAGTGTTGCTTTTGAAACATCGTCTCCAGTGAAACTGTTTCATTCCTTTTCTATACTCAATTTCCTTTCGGCAATTTTTCATTTGTCAAAGCGCTTCTTTTCATGGATGTTGGAAGGGCAACTATTCATGCTACCTTTTGTCTGCATGGATTGCCTGAATAAGATAGCTAGACCTAATGCGCACGCTTATCGCAAGGGCGTAGTGGGTTCAATTCAATCATACTAAACCCGGAATGATGATGCCGCACCAGGAAGACAAAATGGAATTGTAAAATGAATTTCAATTTGGGATAATAGTTTGCGGGCAAGATTTTGGCGGGGCCATATTTGTAAGCATTGGTTGTAAAATTCTACTGCATAACAACCTTATTGGGTACAACTATCAATCCACGTTTCCATATCCCATGTTTTAACTTAAACTGCTTTACGCAAATAGAAAATGACAAAGTGGGAATGATGTAAATTTTTCTTATAAAGATGTAAGGATTACGATATGTAACGTATTATTCTTGTCTCCCGGGTTACGCAGTTACAACATAGTGTATTGCATCTACAAGTGCTGGCAGTAAACCCTTAACAAAAATGAAAAATCAAAAAAATCCAATCAGATGTTTACGTTATTAACTCCTCAGCATTCTTTCGCCCATTGTCTTAGAAAAAAAAGTTTGTTCCTGCTGCTGGCGCTTGGTCTTGTTAGCGGATGTAAAAAAAGTGTTGAAACCGAAGGCTTGCCTATTGCCTGCCCAACTATTGTTTCAACTGACCCATTGAATGGTTCAACAAATGTGTTAACCAATAAAAAAATTACGGCAACATTTAATAAAGCAATGGATGCTGCAACCATTAATGGTTCCACATTTCTGCTAACCCAGGGTTCTAATCAAATTGCTGGTACGGTTACCTACACCGGCGCAACGGCCAGTTTTGAACCTGCCGCTGACTTGCTTCCCAACACAAAATACACAGGCACTATCACTACTGGTTCTAAAGACCCTTACCGTAATGCCATGGTCTCAAATTATACCTGGAGTTTTACAACCAGTTCGGCGCCCGTGGTTACATCTACAGATCCGGCCAACGCGGCCGCTAATGTGGCTCTTAATAAGATTGTGAGCGCTACTTTCAATAGAAGTATGAATGCTGTAACAATAAATACTGCCACTTTCCTCGTAATGCAGGGTGGAACCAGTATCCCTGGCGTTGTAGCGTATGCTGGTACTACAGCTACCTTTACCCCAACAAATCCTTTTACCAATAATACTGTTTATACCGCCACCATTACAAATGGTGCAAAGGATTCCTCAGGCAACGCACTATCGTCAAACTATACCTGGAGCTTTAGCACCTTGCCTTCTTCTCCACCGCCACCACAACTTGGGGCAATATCTCAGTTTGGGGTATTTGGCGGAACTGCGGGTGTAACCAACGAAGGATTGAATACAATGATCAATAATGGCGGCATAGGTACAATTGGCGCCTCAACGCTGATTACGGGCTTTCATGATGGAATGACAGGTGATGTGTATACTGAAACACCATTGAATGTTGGCAATGCCACCGGCGGAATATTTGCTGCTCCACCCGCACCAGGAAACGCCACTTCATTTACCACAGCGCAACAGGCAATGGCAGATGCAAATAATTTGTACAACAGTATTTCCCCTGCATCAAAACCCGGAGGCATAGATCCAGGAGCTGGAGAGCTGGGCGGTTTAACCCTTTCACCAGGCGTGTATAAATCAGCCAGTGGCACCTTCGATATTACCAATGGTGATCTTATACTTGATGGCAAAGGAGACCCTAACGCAGTTTGGATTTTTCAAACCGCTTCCGGACTTACCGTTGGCGTGGCTGGACCTGCAGGCGCACGTAGCGTTAAACTTATAAACGGGGCGCAAGCGAAGAATGTCTTCTGGCATGTAGGAAGCGCAGCAACGATAAATGGCGCCGGAGGCGGCGTGATGACGGGCACTATTATAGCATCGGCCGGTGTTACCTTCTCCACCTCGGGCAATGCCGTTCAAACGGTGTTAAACGGAAGGGCGCTTTCTTTGAATGCGTCTGTAACCATGGTAAACACAACCATCAATGTCCAGTAAACCATCTATTCTGCATTTACAAAAAACTATATAACCCATGTTTCATAATCATACAACAAAACAATTTGCCTTTTTATTCCTTCTTGGCTTCGCAGGTTTAACGGCTGGCGCACAAAAGCCACAATCTACTCAACCTGTTTGGTGGTTTGGCGAGTCAGGTGCGGTTAATTTTAACCATTTCAGGGGCAATACGCAAGTACTGAACGAAAACCTTACGGTTCCTACGGCATTCCATAAAGGGCGTGGCGTAAAACCGTACTTTTCAGTGCTTACTGAATATCGCCCTAACAAGCGGTGGGGCGGTATGCTCAATATTGCATTTGATAACAGGGGTGGTAAGTTTGATGCTGTAACCGCACCCTGCAACTGTGCAGCAAATCTATCCACCAATATCAGTTATGTCTCCCTTGAACCCAGCGTAAGGTTTGCACCTTTTTCAAACGCATTTTATTTGTTCGGAGGTCCTACGCTTAGTTTCAATGTTGCTAAGACCTTTAACTATACACAGGAAAAGCAGCTTGATACAAGAGCCGAATTCAGTGCTGTTCGCAAAACCATTTTGTCTGCACAAGCCGGGGCGGGAATTGACCTGCCTGTTTCAAAAAAAACAAGCGCTGTTCAAATGACTGTTTCGCCATTTGTTTCCTTCCTTACCAACATAGGGCATAACGAGCGAACCGTGGAGTCATGGTCAATCTACACGCTACGTGCAGGCCTAGCTCTAAAATTTGGCGCAACCCGGAAGCCCGCTCCTGTAAAAGAAGTGGTAAAAGCCGAAACACCCGTTGCCGAAAAAGAGGTACAGTTTAGCGTTCGTGCCCCAAAAGCTGTTCCGCAGGCGCGGCAGGTAAAGGAATCGTTCCCGATTTGTAATTCAATTTTTTTCAACCAGGCATCAACAGAAATTCCCAGCCGGTATGTGTTACTAAACAATGCCCAGGCGGGCTTGTTCAGGGAGGGGCAATTACAGCAAGACCAACCCAATAATTTAAATAACGGGCGTTCTGCCAGGCAGCTCGCGGTGTATCATAATATCCTGAATATTGTTGGCGACAGGCTCCGGTCAGACCCGCAAAGCTCGATTACGTTTACTGGCAGCGGAGATAATGCTGCAGACGGAAAGTTAATGGCTGAAAAAGTAAAGCAATACCTGGTAACTGTTTTCGGCATCAATGGCGAGAGAATAATTACAGCAGAAGGACGCAGCAGAGTGCTAATTCCGTCTGAACAGGCCGGTGCAGCAAAAGACCTGCGTTTATTGAAGGAGGGAGGCCGCAGGGTAGACATTGTAAGCGCTTCGCCAGGTTTAATGATGCAACTGGGAGGAGATGCCTACCCTTTTCTTAAACCAGTGCAGATTGAGGCCGCGCAAACAGACCCGCTAGACAGCCATGTTTTGTTTGATGTGGAGGGTGCGAACGAACTTTTGAACTGGTGGTCAGTTGATATAACCGATGAACAAAATGAAACCCAACATTACGGCCCTTATACAACCAACCAGGAATCCGTTTCCGGAAAAACAATACTGGGCAATAACGCGCAGGGAAATTATAAGATAGTAATGACAGGTGAAACAAAAAGCGGCCATGCCATAAAGAAAGAAAGTTCTGTAAGCCTTATTAAAGCGGGTGATTCAAAACAGGAAGGATTGAGGTACAGTATCCTTTTTGATTTTGATAAATCTACATCGATTGACGCATACAAGCATTTTCTTACAGACATCATAACTCCTTTAATTCCGGAAAATGGAAAAGTTATCATACACGGCCATACTGATGTTATTGGCGATGAGAAATATAATTTTGGTCTTTCTCACGAAAGAGCAATCGGTGCGCAGCAAATTATTGAAAAGGCGATAGCCAACGCGGGCAAAAAAGGCGTTAGGTTTGAAACCTACGGATTTGGAGAAGACGCAGGCATGGCACCGTTTGAAAACAACCTGCCAGAGGAAAGATTTTACAACCGAACAGTCATCATTGACATTGTGGCAAATCAGTAGGCATTTGTTACTACCATAAATTGAACCCCGGTGTAAAAGTATACATCGGGGTCCAATTTTTTACAAGCGCATTAACAGGGCAGAAGTGTATTAGCGATTCTACCTTAAGAATGCTATACTATGCCAACGACGCGCTTCAAAACTTACTGGTTGACAGCATGGGGTGCTGTGCTGCCTGCCTCCGCGCGATTCAACAGGCAATATTTGCGATTCAATGTTTTTTGAAAGCTAAGGGGATGCTTTGATAACTGACAACTTTAAACGTTTTTATTGTATTTTCTGCATAGAATGAACTTAATATAAGCCAAATTTGGATGATTTGGTTGATAACGGCTGGATCAGAATCCTTGGAGCAGGAAGCGTAAAAATGAGCAATTCAGTGTCAAGATTAAAATGCGCAAACAATTAGGACTCGATAAAAGCAGTCGTTAGCTAACGCGCAGCAATACCGATGCAATATAATTACGGAAGCTAACTTCTACGTTCCAGGGTTGCATATTAACCTTCTCATAAGAACCGCAGTGTTTACTGATAAGAACTAACAGTTCAAATAAAAGGTGGTACCTTTTCCGTTCACAGACTCAACCCTGATACTACAATTAATGGCCCTGGCAAGATCACGTATAAGGTGCAGCCCAAAGCCGGTTTTAGCATTTACTGCATTAGTTTCAGAACGTATTACCTTTATCAATTCCTCACTTATTCCGGGACCATTGTCTGAAATGCACAATACAGTTGCCCCTTCATGGCTGTATGCTTTCCATTGAATACATGGGTTGGTAGTATTTTTTAATGCCTTTATTGAGTTGGCTGTGAGATTATACATAATTGTCTGAAGATAGTTTTCGTCAGTAATAACTGCAAGTTGAAAATTATCTTGATAACTGATTGAAATATCCCCGGTATTTTTAAAGGCCTTTTGCAAATAGGAAAACAACTCATCCACGCTAACAGTAGTTAATTGAGGCTGAAAGTTTTCCATTTGCTCCTTGCTCCAGAGTAACATGGATTCCATCGTTTGCAGTACGTTCTCAGCAGAACCAACTATGGTCTCCTCACGTTCTTCTGCCTGTTGTACTGAAAGCAATTGCGGTTCTCTTTTTTGCAGGCGTATAAAATTGACAAGATTGGCAACCGGGCTCCTTAAATCATGGCTAAGTATTGCAAAGAATTTTGCTTTTACTTTATTTGCTTCATTTAATTTAGCATTAAGTTCTTGGAGATGTGTATTTGTTTTTTTACGCAGTCGACTTTGATAAAAAACCAAACTTCCTGTAATTAACAAAAAGCCAAGGCCTATTGTAAGCAACCACATTTTTTTCTGCTGGTTGCTTAATTCAAGCTCTTTGTTTTCAATAGTTTTATTTTTAAGGTCAAGTTCCTTCTGGCTTTCTAATGCAGCAATTTTATTTTTACTTTTCTGCGAGTAGATAGAGTCCTGCATCTGATGAAAAGCTCTAAAATTCAAGTAGGCATTCTTATAATCACCTCCATAAGCTTCTAATTCTGCCAGGTCTGCCAAAAAAGAAGATTCATTGTCTTTGTCACCGGTTTGCCTGCTCACCTGTATTGCCTTTATGAGGTAGGTTTCCGCAAGTTGCAATAAGGCGTTCTTATCTTTTGGTATCTTCAAGGTTGCCGGAATTCTTATCTCATCGCTGCTCTGCGCCGCCATTTTAAAAAGAACACGTCCCATTTCGCCCCTGTTAAAGGTTGAGAAATTTGAATTATCACTTAGTTGGCTAAATAACGCTTCTGCTTTAAAATGATAGTCAAGCGCCTTTTTGTAGTCATTTTTATAGAGCTTCCCCAATTGAAAATATATTAAAGCCTCCCCGAACTTGCTACCCACTTTTTGCTGCATTTCCAGCGCCTTCAAATTATATTTTAGCGCATTGGCAGAATCACCCAGTTCGTCATAGGTATCGGCAATAGCAACATATTCATTTGCTATACCCGGCGTGTTGTTAGCTACTTCCTGTTTGGCCAGTGCTTTAAAACTATACGTGAGTGATTTTTCGTAGTCTCTTTGCAAAAAATAAATTACTGCAATGGCTGAAAGGCTATTACCGGTTAACCGGTGAGCACCTGGTATAGCTTCAAAAATTCGCAAAGCTCCAAAATATTTTTCTGCAGCCACGCTATAATTCCCAAGCCGCTCATTTGCAACGCCAATGATATAAAGTGCGCTACCGGTATTTTTTTTATCGTCCTTTTCTTTAAAAAAGTCATATGCCTTTGCAGCATTCTCAATGGCCTTGGTATAAGCACCGCTAAAATTGTAGACATTCCCATAATTAAGCTTGCTTAGACTGATACCTTCCTGCCAGCTATTTTTTTGGGAAACGGCGGCCGCGCTATCCGCAAATAGGAATGCTTTCTCAATGTCAACGTCAATGTAGATATCGGAAATTTTGATGTACAACCTTACTTTGTCACTGTCTGCTTTTGCAACCTTTACCTCCTCTAGTAAGGAGTCTATCAGTGCTGGCCCATGTTTTTGTGAAAAAACGGAAAGCATGCATAAACACAAAAAGAGTGCTGCAGTAGACTTCATCGGTTTAATTCTTAATTCCTTTTAAGGCCTGTTTAAAGCTTCTTCCAACAGGTAAAACAGCATCATGCACCGTAACTTCAGTAGCACTAATCTTTTTTACAAAATGTTTCTGTATGGCATAACTCCGGTGTATCCGTATAAAACTGATGAACGGCTTTTCCTTAATCAGGCTGCCGAGCGGCGATAGCACCGCGTATTTTCGTTTTGCTGTAATGATACCGGTATAGTCTTTCAGTGCTTCCAGGTAAATAATATCATGCAGGTTCAGTTTTACCTGTTCAGTTCCTTCTTTGATAAAGATAGTATCTGCACCCAGCGTATGTTCCAGCAAAGCGGCTCTTTTGTGTATAGAAGCATGTTGCCGCAGCCGTTCAATCATTTTGGCAAAACGCTCTCTGTTAAAAGGTTTTACCAAAAAATCCAACGCCGCCATTTCAAAGCCTTCCAGGGCATAATCGGGATAAGAGGTAATGAATACGCAGGCGGGGATATGCAGCAGCTGTTTCCGCAACTCCAAACCGTTCATTTCCGGCATGTCGATATCTAAAAGCAACACTTCCGGCGCTTCCAAGCTGGCGGCCGCCAGCGCCAGGACTGGTGAATTAAAAACACCCTTAATTTCAATATCTGGGTAATCTTTCAGAAAAGACAAGGTCGTCAGCCGGTCAATCTCGTCGTCGTCTACCAAGATACAGCTAATGGTATTGTTCATCAGGAAAAGTAATGAAATAAATGAGTTTCAAATATAATTGATAAACCCCAATTCTGTTATTCAGCGACTTTTAGTGCTGTTAAGCGATTGGTGTTTTTATCCGACACATTATGGAAGTACGTTTGTTGCCGTAAATAAACCGGATAAGAAAAATGAAAAAGAAGGTTATCCTGCTACCTGCTGTTTGTTTAAGTATCATGATATGGATGCCAGCCTGTAAAAAAGACGCAGGAACAGCAACCACTGTTAACGTAAACCCACAGGCTGTAAATGCAGATGTCTATGTTGCCGGCTCCGAGTTCAACGGTACGGTCTATGTAGCCAAACTTTGGAAAAATGGCACAGCATACAACGTATCAGACGGCACAAAAAACGCTACAGCAACTGGTGTGTCCGTGAACGGATCAAATGTGTATGTATCATTTACCGACAATACGTCTGGCAGAAAAAGAGCAAAACTCTGGAAAAATGGAATTGAAACAACATTATCGTTTCCGGATATAAATGACCCTTTTGTAGAATCCGCGGCCAATGGAATTTATAATGCTGTGGTGGCAGGGTATTATCAAACAGCCAGCACGGGAAGATCAGTAGCGGTGTACTGGGATGATAACGGAAGCAAGCAGTTGTCTAACCCAGCTGCCAACAATGCAGAAGCAAATGGGCTTCATATAAAGACCATCAACAATTTCACCCGTACCAGCGTAAGTGGCAATATTGAAACCAATAACAACGGCGTATTTCAACAGCGGGCGTTTTTTTTCGGCAACCAGTTTTCCAATCCTTCGCTTAACATTTTGAGTGGTGAACAGACTGCCGCTTATGGCCATGCATGTTATATAAATGACAATGGGTTTACCTATACTGCAGGCAGATTATCCGGCCTACCTACGGTTTGGTTTGAAGGAGGGACTTACATCACATTGTCGAACAGCCTGGGATTTGCATATGGAATATATGTATCTGGCTATACGCAGGTTTATGCTGTTGGAAGTGAATTGGTAAACGGAAAATACATTGCAAGACTATGGAGTGGCGACTACCAAACCGGCCAGCTGAAATCTTCCAGCCTTGGCAGCGGACAATATCAGTCTAATGCAACCGGAGTGCAGGTGATAGACGGCAACACATTTATTAGCGGGGACGAATATGATGGCACTGGAAAAACGTACGCTAAATACTGGAAAAATGGTATTCCGGTTATTGTAGGTGGCCCTTCCAGTTATGCCAATGCCATTTATGTAGTTAAGAAATAGCTGTCTGCTGACAGTGATACTCCAGTACAACTGAACAGATTTTTCCCCCGTTAGCAGTACATTCTTTTTCGTCATTAAATAATAACAATGAAAAGCTTTTTAAGGAATACATCCAGGCGAAATGCCATTCAAAAAATGATGATGGCCGTTGCAGGCGCAAGCATGTTGCCTTACTCGTCCTTTGCAAATAAAGAAGACCTGTTTAAACAGCCAACTGATGAAGGCAAAAACCTCCCTTCCTTCTATGTTCCGCCCACAGCCCCACTGGAGCCCGGGCCCGGTGGGTTGGATATACGGACCATCATTCACAGCGCACAAACTAATAGCCAGTTCTCGTCTGTAGAATTTGCCGTGGCTCCTAAAAAGATGGGACCCGCTCCGCATTACCATAAGAAACTGGATGAACTCATGTTTGTGCTGGAAGGCACTGCTACCGTAGTGGTGGAAGACACATTGTATGAAATTCCTGCAGGCGGATGGCACTTCAGGCCGAGGAATTTAGTGCATACATTCTTCAATAATACCGACAAACCTTTTCGCGGCATAGATATGTACTTCAATCAAAACTTTGAAGACTACCTTGAAGAGCTGTTTCACGTGATAATTCCGGAAATGCAACAGAAAAAGCTTACGGCGGAAGATCCGGGTATTGCTAAGCGGATGCATACCCTGCATGAAAAATTTGGCGTCGTAGGCTTCCCGGAAAAGCGAAAGATTATTATCGACAAATATGGCCTGATTGCATAAAGACATTGCAGGCTTTCGATTTTACTCCAAACGGTAAATGCTTTCCGTCTGCGTTGTGCCGCCGCTGACCTGTATAACGCCTTGGAGAAGATGCAATGCCCAATAATGGCCAGTAAATACAACTCAACGGCGTTTAACGCAGAGACCCCGGCCGCCTCAAGGCAAAGCTGTGCAGAAATTGCACCTTCCTTGCTCCATCGTCCGCTTTTTTTCCAAAACCCAGAACCCCTGGCCTGAAAATGCAAATTCTGTTTTTGAATAAATGCTGGCCAATAAAATAAAAGCAGAAAAATAAGCTCATACTATTTTAGCATGGCACTTCCAAACAAATGATTGTATTGCTGGCAATGGATCAATGCATGGGTGTACAAAGAAAAATCAGGCGTACCAGGTATCTCATACAATTGATTTCCGTTGGTAGACTTTAATTTCCCCAAATCAATAAAATTGATGGGCTGCATTTCTTTGGAAAGATAGACATGCAGATCAGGCCCGTTAGAAACACTAACCCCTTCCAGGGCCAGTAAGTATTTACCATCCTTCAGGTAAACACTGGCTTTGCCACTTACGGTACCAAAGGGCCCGTTGCCAAAACTACCGCTGTACTTTGCATTTGCAGAACTGCTGCTATCCGCTGGCAGCATTTCATTCAGTACGGTATCAGCGGCACCATTTTGTTTGGTACAGGCTGCCAGTAGACAACTCATTAGAACGATGATCGTAAAATGCTTCATAGTTATTGATTAAAAGTGATACGCTACACCAGCGCCAAACGTGTTTGCTTTATTGCGAAACCGATCTACCAGCGTTCCATCCGGCGCTGTTTGCTTTATTGTTTTTGTTTTGTATTCCGCAAAATAAAACTGGTAGATAGCCCTTATGCCCCAGCGCGGTGATAATTTATACTTAAGAAAAAACTCAGAATTCAGACTGCCATAATCATTATCACCCGTAAGTAACACATTGAAAGCAGGTACAAATGCTGCAGGTTCTGTTCTGGTAACCCCATTGCTGGTAAGAATGGCACTGCTCTTTCTTCCAAAAGAAAAACCAACCAGGTCTATATTAAAGCCCGCCGACCATTTTTCATTAAAATGATAACCGAAATTTGCAGACAGGTTAACGGAGGTGGTAAAGGGCCGCTGTACCGTCAGTGTATCCCAGTTCTGGGTTTCCTGGCCGGCAAACACAATAACAAAGGGAACCGTGGTAGACCTTGCCAGGCGGCCCGGCGCGGTGGTGAAATCTTTCTTTGTACCAAAATAACTGGTCAGCCGAAGACCCAGCCCCGCTTCCCATTTCCGCTTCTTTCCAAGTCGCCAGTTATGCACATAGGAGCCTGCAACGGAACCTTGTGAACTGCCTACAGTGCCTGCAATATCTGCAAACTGGTTAATACGCGGTGCCGGTATGGCCTGTGCATGCAGCATTGCATGAGCGCCCACGAACAGCATCAACACAAATAATTTTTTCATGTACCTTGTTTTTACTTGTCAAAAATAACAGACGGATAATTGCGGGCTTGTCCGCTGGATGACATCCGCACAAATAAAAAAGTTCATATCAACTAACGATATAATATGAACTAATTGATTCGAATAATTTGTTAAAGACCCGCTTTGTGTAATGCGCACGACAATTAGCGCCCTGCAGCCCCTGTACATTTGCCTTACCCAAAGAAAACAATTGCCGGTATCCTTCTAATTACCAGTTCTATCAAAAGACGGCCCGATTATTAATGACCCTACTAAATACATCAATCTCATTAAAAATTTACAATGGAGAAAAAACTAGCGCAACAAATTGCCATTATCACCGGCGCCAGCAGCGGCATCGGGGCCGGCGTTGCAAAATCACTGGCCGCGGCAGGCGCCACCGTAGTTGTCAATTACCCGGTACCCGCCACCTTTGAAGCAGCCAATGCAGTACTCAATGAAATCACCAGCAACGGCGGAAAAGGAATTACCTATGCATGTGACGTAAGCAAGGAAGAAGAAGTAATAAAAATGTTTGCAGACGTGATAGCCCAATTTGGCACCGTGGATATACTGGTAAACAATGCCGGTCTGCAAAGAGATGCAAAGTTTACCGAGATGACGCTTGCGCAGTGGAACTTTGTACTGGGGGTGAATTTAACCGGGCAGTTTCTCTGTGCCAGGGAGGCCATCAAAGAGTTTTTGCGCCGCGGCGTAGATGAAACAAAAAGCAAAGCAGCCGGAAAAATTATCTGTATGAGCAGTGTGCATGAAGTAATACCCTGGGCGGGGCATGCCAACTACGCAGCCAGCAAGGGCGGTGTTATGATGATGATGAAGACCATTGCACAGGAATTTGCACCCAGGAAAATCCGCATCAATTCCATTGCACCGGGCGCCATTGCAACGCCCATTAACCATGATGCATGGGATACTGAAACACACCTGCAGGCCCTGCTGAAACTGATTCCTGAAAAAAGAATCGGGCAGGTACAGGATATCGGCAATGCCGCGGTATTCCTGGCAAGTGATGATGCTGACTATATCAACGGCACTACTTTATTTGTAGATGGAGGCATGACACTATACCCCGGCTTCGAAGACAATGGCTAGTGGTTGCTCATCATTACTTACTTGGGCATCTTAATTTATCTCACCAGAAACAAATGCGCTGTCATGAATGCAGAACAACAAAGACTACAACAACAGGGATGGAAAAAATGGGGCCCGTACCTCAGCGAACGCCAATGGGGCACCGTACGTGAAGATTACAGCGAATATGGCAATGCGTGGGAATATTTTCCGCACGACCATGCCCGCAGTCGCGCCTACCGCTGGGGAGAGGATGGCATTGCTGGTATCAGCGATGATTTGCAGCGCATTTGTTTTGCGGTAACCCTTTGGAACGGCAAAGACCCGATTCTCAAAGAAAGATTGTTTGGACTTACCGGTAACGAAGGCAACCATGGTGAAGACGTTAAGGAGTTGTACTATTACCTTGATAACACGCCCACGCACGCCTACATGAAGCACCTGTACAAATACCCCCAGGCAGCTTACCCTTACGCAGACCTGCTAAACAACAACCAACAGCGTTCAAAAACTGAAACCGAATATGAACTGCTGGATACCGGCGTTTTTAATAACAGCGCTTACTTTGATGTATTTACTGAATACGCAAAAACAGCCACTGAAGACATCAGCATCCGCATTACCGTGCATAACCGTGGTGAAGCAGCTGCCAGCTTATCATTACTGCCCACACTCTGGTGCAGGAACCTCTGGACAGTAGGCCTCCTCAAAGAAAAACCCATTATACAACTTATAAGCGCCGATAATAGTTACGGTGAAGCGCTCTTATCTCATCCTGAACTGGGCAACTATCATTTTTATTTTGAACCACCTGCCCGTACACTTTTTACCGAGAATGAAACCAATACAGAACGCGTCTTTGGCCTGCCAAATACCAGCCCCTTTGTAAAAGATGCTTTTCATACCGCGGTTACGCAACAATCTTTCGACTGGCTGCAGCAAAAAACAGCAGGAACCAAATGCAGCCCCATGTATGAATTCACTATTGCTGCGGGCGCGTCCGTAACAGTAAAACTGCGGCTAACAAAAAATGCCGTTGCTGAAAATCCCTTTAATGAAGACTTTGATCTACTCTTCACAAAAAGGTTGAAAGAAGCGGACGAATTTTATGCTGGCATCACAAACGCTACCGACGCTGATGACCATAATATTCAAAGACAGGCCTTTGCAGGTATGTTGTGGAGCAAACAGTATTTTAACATAGACATACCAAGATGGCTCAATGGTGATAAAGGCCAGCCTCCGCCACCCGGGAACCGCAAGACAGGCCGCAATCACCAATGGCATTCGCTGAACAATGAAGACATTATCTCCATGCCCGATAAATGGGAATATCCCTGGTACGCGGCCTGGGACCTTGCCTTTCATTGCATCCCTCTGGCGATGGTAGATCCCGGCTTTGCAAAAGAACAGCTGATACTGTTTCTGCGTGAATGGTATATGCATCCCAACGGACAGCTGCCTGCCTATGAATGGAATTTTGGCGACGTAAACCCGCCCGTGCATGCGTGGAGCTGCCTGCAGGTGTTTAAAATGGAAAGAGAAAGAACCGGCTTCGCTGATATTGCTTTCCTGAAAAGAGCCTTTCAAAAACTATTGATCAACTTTACCTGGTGGGTAAACCGGAAAGACTACAAAGGCAACAATGTATTTGAAGGTGGATTCCTGGGCCTTGATAATATTGGTGTATTCGACCGCAGCAGTGCCATACCCGGCGGCGGTTTACTGGAACAGGCAGACGGCACCAGCTGGATGGCCATGTATTGCCTCAACATGCTGGAAATGGCATTGGAAATTGCACAGCATGATGATACCTATGAAGATGTTACCACAAAATTCTTTGAGCACTTTATTTACATTGCTGAATCACTCAACCGCATTGGCGAAAACTGGACGGGCAGCTGGGATGATGAAGAAGGATTTTTTTACGATGTACTCGCCATGCCAGACGGCCGGTTTATTCCACTCAAAGTACGCAGCCTGGTAGGCCTGAGCAGTTTGTTTGCTACCCTTGTCTTAAAAAAAGATCTCCTCGATAAATTGCCTGATTTTCATCAACGGCTCAGGTGGTTTCAGCAATACCGTGAAGACAATGGCCACGGACTGGTGATTGAAGAGCTTCATGACCACGATGATATATTACTCTCCTTGGTGCCAAAGGCAAGACTCTTAAAACTGATGAAGGCGCTGCTGGATGAAGAAGAATTTCTATCGGGCGGCGGCATCCGTTCCATTTCTAAAATACATGCAAAAGGTTATGCTGTGCAGATAGACGGACAGTATTTTGGGCTGGATTATCAACCCGGTGAAGGCAATACCTCCCTGTTTGGTGGTAATAGCAACTGGCGCGGCCCGGTTTGGATGCCTATGAATTTTTTGCTGGTGAATGCATTGCAGACGCTTGGCGACTACTACAAAAACGACTTCAAGGTTGAATTGCCCCTTGGCTCAGGCAACCTGGTATCATTACAGGAAGTAGCCAATGACCTCGCCCTCCGTTTGGTGTCCATCTTTCGCAAAGATGCCACGGGCAAACGCAAGGTGAACGGTAACGAAACCATCTATCAGCAGGATCCGCATTTTAAAGACCTGGTATTATTCTACGAATATTTCCACGGCGATACCGCCCGCGGCGTAGGCGCCTCGCACCAGACGGGATGGACCGGTGTGGTGGCAGAACTTATAAACCGGGTAAACAAATACAGTACAAACAAGAGCAGAACGCCTGCATCACGTTCAGTGCAGCAGCCTGCTTCAAATAAAGCATAATGGTACAAAAAGATACAGCAACCGTGCAGCAATTTGAAAAAGCCATAGCGCTTGAATGGCTGGAGACCAACGGGCTGGGAGGATGGAGCAGTTCTTCCATCATTGGCTGCCACACACGCCGCTACCATGGCTTACTGGTGGCAGCAACCCTGCCGCCGGCAGATAGAATGTCGCTGGTATCCAAGCTAGATGAAACACTGGTGATAGATGACGATCGTTTTGAATTGGGCTGCAATGATTATGGGGATGCTATTCACCCGCACGGTTATGCGTATGCGGATGCATTTAAGAAAGACTTATTTCCGTCTTTTACTTACCGCGCTTCCGGGGTGGAGATAAACAAAACCATTGGCATGCTGCAGGGAGAAAATACGGTTGTCATCCGCTACAAGGTAACAAGTGCACCCGCAGCATTTATCATGGAGCTATTACCATTGTTGTCTGTAAGAGGTTACCACCAGCTGCAAACGGCAAACAACGCCATTCATACAGCGGCCCATTTTGCAGATGATGTTTTTTCTGTAACCGCTTATGAGCACACACCAGACATTTTTATCCAGGTACCGGGTGCTCGTTTCACATCCAATCCGCAATGGTTTTACAATGTTAATTACCGGGTAGAGACCTACCGGGGCCTGGAAGACAGGGAAGAGCTTTTTTCTCACGGCGTCTTTACCGTAACCCTGAAAGAAGGAGATGAACTTTTTGTTGTTGTCTCCACTGAGAATCCGCGCCAAAGAAATATCCCGGCATTGTTTAATGAAGAAGCGGAAAGAAGAAAGGCGTTGCTCGGCGGCATACCGTGTAAGAATGTTATTCAGCAACTCGTGCTTGCTGCAGACCAGTTTATTGTACAAAGAGAACAACACCTGAAAACAATTATTGCCGGTTATCATTGGTTTACAGACTGGGGAAGAGATACCATGATTGCCCTGCCCGGGTTAACACTGAGTACCGGCCGGTTTGAAGATGCAAAAAAAATATTGCTGGCCTTTGCTGGCAGTGTTAGCATGGGCATGTTGCCCAATCGTTTCCAGGATAATGGTGACCCGCCAGAATACAATAATGCAGATGGTACACTATGGTATTTTATTGCAGTGTTTAAATACCTGCAGGCAACCAACCACCAGCATTTTGTTTTGGAGCAACTGCTGCCCAGCCTGAAAGAAATTATTAACTGGCATTTCAGCGGCACACGCTATCAAATTCATGTAGCAGCAGACGGACTGCTCTATGCCGGTGAACCGGGCCAGCAACTTACCTGGATGGATGCCCGCATAGACCAATGGGTGGTAACGCCAAGAATGGGCAAGCCAGTTGAAATACAGGCCTTGTGGTACAATGCCCTGATCATTTATGCGCAGTTGCTGGAACGTAACCAGCAGCCTGCAGAGGCCGCCCTCGCCTACAGCAGCGCCCAAAAAGTAAAAGAAAGCTTCCTGCAGCAATTTTGGTATACCGCAGGTAATTACCTGTACGATAATATCAATGAACACAATGAGCCGGTGCATGAACTACGCCCCAACCAGCTCTTTGCCATCAGCCTCCCTTTTTCACTGGTAGAAGGAGAGAAAGCGCAAGCCGTTCTGCAAACCATACAAACGCATCTATATACCCCCGTGGGTTTACGCAGCCTGGCAGCAAATGACCCGCATTATACAGCCAACTATGGCGGAGACCGCTGGCAGAGGGATGCGGCCTATCACCAGGGTACGGTCTGGAGCTGGTTGCTGGGCCCGTATATTGACGCACTGGTAAAGCTAAGCGCTGATAAAGCTGAAGCAAAAGAAGTGATCAAACGCTTTAGTTACCATTTGGAGGAAGCCTGTATCGGCAGCATATCAGAAATATTTGATGGGGCTGCGCCGCATCATCCGCGCGGTTGCATTGCGCAGGCCTGGAGCGTTGCAGAGCTATTGCGCGTGACCGTCGACTATACACTTATCGAGGAAGAAAATTCATATAACAAAA
>DATJGC010000423.1:0-7697 GCA_035495345.1 Chitinophagaceae bacterium
GAGAAGACTACCATCTCGGCCGACTTAGATTTACCCGGCAACATACCCACCACATTGGCGAGCTTGCTTTCTATCAGTTCATGTGTAGCGCTGATGGTATATTGCTTGGGGTCTGTGGCCGATAACAAAAAGACGGTAGTATACGGGGTTACAAACAGGTTACGCTTGAAGCCGCTGAGGCGTACAAAATTCTTAGAAAAACTGGTATCTACCACCACCAGGTAATTATGATCCTTGCCTACATATTTATATGCCTCCTGGAAAAGATTTGCCCCAGGTTTTATGTACACTTTTTCAAAGCCCGACTGGTCAGTGATCTTTACATTGGCCTGTGCACTCACTACCACTACGTTCTTATTGTCTACCGTTTTGTCATCTACCGTAGCGCTGGTGTTTACAAATTTTGGGGTAACAATGGTAAACTCCTGCCGGTAGCCGTTGCCGTTTTTCAGCGGCTGTAGGCCGATGGCTTTAAACTCTGCCGCAATAAAATCTGCTGCTTTATTAATAGCAGGAGTAAAAGCATTCCGCCCCTGCATTTCATTTGAAGAAAGTGTTTTTTCTATGCGCTCCACTTCCCGTGGATTAATGATAGTGTTGATGTCCTGGCCAGAAGAAAAAAGAGCTACTGTTAACAATAGCCCGCTGAACGATATTTTTTTCATGTAATAACTTTACAAAGGTTGATGTAGCTGAAAGGTGGTAAGTCCGTCCAGCCTGCAATAGAAGTATAAATGTTACGAGGAAAATAAGAATCAGACATATTTTACCTTAGCCCATCCCTTACAGACTCATCATTTCCTTAAACTTCACCGTCTGCCGGCGGCTCACTTCAATCTTTTCACCGCCCTTCATTTCCAGCAGGAGGCCGCCATTGAAGTAAGGTTCTATTTTGTCAATAAGGCGCAGGTTCACAATATGTTTACGGTTTGCCCTGAAGAAGGTCTTTTCATCCAGCCTTTCTTCCAGCGCATTAAGTGATTTTAAGATGAGTGGTTTATTAGGGCCGAAGAAAACCTTGGCATAGTTGCCCACGCTTTCAAACAACCTGATCTCGCTTAGTTTTACAAACCAGCAACGTTCTCCGTCTTTTACAAATACCTGGTCGTCTTCATGCAGCATTTCACGGTTAACATTCACTTCGCCGTTCAGGGTCTGTTCTTTTTCTTCCTGTATATGCAGTTTTTGAATGGCGTCTGCCAGCCTGCCGGGCTCTACCGGTTTCAGGAGATAATCCAATGCATTTACTTCAAAGGCTTTCAACGCATATTCATCGTAAGCGGTGGTGAAGATTACATGGGGCGCCTTGTCCAGCTCTGCTAGCATATCAAAACCGGTTTTGCCCGGCATTTGTATGTCAAGGAAGACAAGATCCGGGTTAATGGTTTCAATTTTTTCGAGGCCTTCGTTGGCATTGGCTCCTTCTGCTACAACTTCAATCTCAGGAAAATCAATCAGCAGTTTTCTCAGTTCATTTCTTGCCAGGCGTTCATCGTCAATAATAATGGCTCTGATCATAAGTGTTAGTGTAATTTAAGCAACGGCGGCCACGGGTAAGAGCACCCTGGCTTCCACTATATTGTTATTTATTTCGCGAATCGTAAAATTTGCCTTTTCACCAAACAGCAGTTGCAGCCTGTTTTGGGTACTGGTGAGTCCAAACCCATCTGAATTGTAAGATCCATTGAGGTGGCCGGTATTCTGCACCACCAGCTCATGATGATCATATTTAAAATCAGATATTATTTTAACGGTACCGCCGCTCACCTGTTTGCTGATGCCGTGCTTGATAGCATTCTCTACCAGGGTCTGCAGCATCATGGGCGGCACGGGCTGGTCAAGCGTGTCTTCATCAATTTCATACTCAATCCGCAGGCGGTCTTCAAAACGTATATACTCAAGGGCCAGGTAGTCCTTCACAATATTCAGTTCTTTCTCAAACGGAACGGTCTCCAGTTTATCTGCCTGCATACTGCTGCGCAGGATATTGCTGAGTTCTGTAATGGCGTTGCGCGCGCGCGAGGGGTTTTCATCTATCAGCGCACGTATGCTGTTAAGGGCGTTAAAAATAAAATGGGGGTTGATATGAGATTTGATGGTCTTTAACTCCAGCTCTTTTACCAGGGCTTCCAGCTTTAAAGTATCCACCTGCTGGTGACGGCTTTTTTGTACGTAGTGATAGATATAATAGATGCAGTTCCAGATAAAGAGATAAGAAAAGGAAGCAAAGAAATTGTAGAAGGTCAGACGGGAGAAATTCATCATGGAGCGCTCAGAAGAATTTTTGCGCAGCAGGTCGAGGTAGATCAGCAGGAATGATTCCGAAACACCCAGTACAAGGGAAAAAATGAAGGTGATGAAAACAAAACCAAAGATCTGCTGTTCAATGGGCTTGATGAGGATATTGAACCGGTAAATAACCCAGCGCATGATATGAGAGATGCCAATACCCAGTCCAAGGTAGAGGAGTAAACGGTAGATGAATTTCATGTCTACCTGGTCCCAGGTATAAGCAAAAAACACATTTACCACGATAAACATTCCCCAGCCAAAAAGCTGGAAAAGCCAGTAGGTGGGAATCTTTTTCAGAACGCTCATAAGCAAAGCTATTATTAAACGGTTGCTCTAATATAGGCAATTGTATGAATGGTTAAATAGGTCAATAGGGGCCTGCAACCCTGGTTTGTGGCCGGCGGGCGGCTTTTTGGGCACCCGGAGCGGCTGGTTGCCACTCATGTCATTTTAATTTCATAACCGGTTCTAATCAATATCTTTGTGCATTCATATTTTCACTATGGAAATAACACCCGGACCATTACTGAAGACCATTAATTCCCCGGCAGACCTTAAGCAAGTCAGCCCTGAGCAGCTTCACCAGGTTTGTGAGGAACTTCGCCAGTACATTATAGACGTGGTAAGCGTATATGGGGGCCATTTTGCGGCCAGCCTGGGAGTGGTGGAACTGTCCGTGGCGCTTCACTATATATATAATACGCCGTACGACCAGCTGGTTTGGGATGTTGGCCACCAGGCTTACGGCCATAAAATTCTGACCGGCCGGCGCGATATTTTTTATACCAACCGCAAATACAAGGGTTTAAGTGGCTTTCCGAAAAGAAGTGAAAGCATCTACGACACCTTTGGCGTAGGCCATTCTTCCACTTCCATTTCTGCCGCCCTTGGCATGGCCATGGCCGCCAAGTACAAAAAGGAAGACCGGAAGGCGGTGGCCATTATTGGAGACGGCGCCATGACGGCCGGACTGGCTTTTGAAGGCATGAACCACGCGGGCGTGGCAGATGCAGACATGCTGATTATCCTCAATGATAATTGCATGAGCATCGACCCCAATGTGGGCGCCCTTAAAGAATACCTTACCGATATCAGTACCTCGCAGACCTACAATAAGCTCAAAGACGATATCTGGAAGGCGCTCGGAAAACTGCCCATCGGCAAAAAGTTTACGCGCGAGATGGCCAGCAAGCTGGAACACAGCATAAAAGGCTTTGTAAGCAAGAGCAGCAACCTGTTTGAATCCCTCAACCTTCGGTATTTTGGCCCCATTGATGGCCATAATATCACCAAGCTGGTAGATACCATCCAGGACCTGAAAAATATACCCGGCCCCAAGCTGTTGCATATTGTAACCGTAAAAGGCAAGGGATATTCCCTGGCCGAAAAAGACCAGACCAAGTGGCACGCACCCGGGCTGTTTGATAAGATTACCGGTGAGATCTATAAGAAAAAATTCGACCTGCCACAGCCGCCCAAATACCAGGACGTGTTTGGCCATACCATTATTGAACTGGCGGAGAAAAACGATAAAATCTTTGGCATTACGCCCGCTATGCCCAGCGGCTCATCGCTAAAATACATGATGGATAAAATGCCCGACCGCGCCTTCGACGTGGGCATTACCGAGCAACATGCAGTAACCCTCAGCGCAGGCATGGCCACGCAGGGAATGAAGGTCTTCTGCAATATCTATTCTTCCTTTATGCAACGCGCGTACGACCAGGTACTGCATGATGTGGCTATTCAGCACCTGCCGGTTATTTTCTGCCTTGACAGGGCCGGACTGGTGGGCGAAGACGGTCCTACCCACCATGGCGCTTACGATATTGCCTACATGCGCTGCATTCCCGGCATGGTCATTAGTGCTCCGATGAATGAAAGTGAGCTTCGCAACCTCATGTACACCGCGCAACTGGATGAAACAAGCAGCCCGTTTGTTATCCGCTATCCACGGGGTGAAGGTGTTATGCCTGAATGGCGCACGCCCATGAAAGCCATACCCATTGGTACCGGCCGGAAACTGAAAGATGGTAAAGACATCGCTATCCTTTCACTGGGCCATCCCGGTAACTTTGCAGCCGCCGCTATCAGGGATCTTAAAATGGACGGATTGAACCCCGCCCATTACGACATGCGTTTTGCAAAACCATTAGATGAGGCAATGCTGCACGAAGTATTTGCTACCTATAAAAAAGTAATTACCGTAGAAGACGGTACCACTACCGGTGGCTTTGGCAGTGCAGTAGCCGAGTTTATGGTACAGCATCAATATACCGCTCAATTAAAAATGCTCGGCATTCCGGATCAGTACATTGAACATGGTACACTTAAAGAACTGCACCGCGAGTGTGGATTTGATACCAATGGCATTGCCGCCGCTGTGCGTGAGATAATGAAAGAACAGGTAAGCGTAAAGGAAAACTCATTTTAACCAGCCAACAGCTTTATTATAATGATGAACTGCCGGCATCAGCGCTAACGCCTGCTATTACAGCAATTGTACAGCTCGTCTTCGCTGCAGTAGCCGATGTTGGTCATTGCACGTTTATTGCATCAGCCGTACGGTGATAACCGATCCCCTTCCAGCCAACTCCCACCTTTTCTTATTTAACATTTCTCTTTTGTTAGCAGGCTATGGAAACAATAGCAGCCGGCATCTATCGGAAAAAAGCTGATAATGAAAAAGGGTTTCCTGCTGATAAGTGTCGTTTTGTTACTGCTGGGTGCCATCATGGTGGATGGTATAACAAAAAACGAGCTGTCAACGGTTACGCAATTGCGAATACCAAAAATGCATCGGTGCCAACCACCGATCATACTACATTATTGAACATGGCAGCTGCCGCGCGTGCTTTTTGTGTAGTCCGGGGTTTCAACACATCGTTTTGCTTTTTTGCAGATATGCGCCTGCCTTCCGGTGCCATGCGCTTTTATGTGTATGATTTTCAGCAACAGGCCGTGCTGAATGCAGGACTTGTTGCACATGGAAGATGCAACCAGGATTGGCTTACTGGAAGAAAATTTGCCAATACCATTGGAGGCGGTTGTACTTCGCTCGGCAGGTATAAAATAGGCCATGCCTACAAGGGCAGGTTTGGGCTTGCTTATAAACTCTATGGGCTAGACAGCAGCAATAGCAATGCTTATAACAGGTTTGTGGTGCTGCATGCGCATTCCTGCGTACCCGCCCAAGCCGTTGATCCATCACCCATTTGCCAGAGTGATGGATGCCCCACCTTAGCTCCTTCATTCCTTAAAACCGTTGCCGCAAAGATTGATAGCAGCAGACAGCCGGTGTTGTTATGGATATTTGAATAACCTGGTATTTACCGCACGTAGAAACACCAATAGCCAATGCATCTGCAAGCTATTTTTACGTATTTCATAACAAATTTTAATCTCATTTAAACCTTGTAACCTGTATAGGGTCTATTCCTGTGTACTTGATTAAATAATAAAATAACAACTTTATGAAAAAGAATCTTATTATGGCCAGCCTCGTACTGGCATTTGTTACCGTAAGCACAGCAGGTTTTTCACAGACTACACCGGTAGTAAAAGAAAGACAGGAAAACCAGCAGAAACGCATTGCGGGTGGTGTTAAAAGTGGTGAGTTAACTGCCGCTGAAACAAAACGCCTGGAAGCACGTGAAGTAAAGATTCAGCATGATAAGAGGGAAGCAAAAGCGGATGGTGTTGTTACTACCAAGGAAAGAGTAAAATTACACCGTGAGCAAAACCGTGCCAGTCGCGCCATCTACCGTCAAAAACATGATGCACAGACAAGGCATTAATTCTTAAACATATACATTTTACAATACCCGGCCACGGCCGGGTATTGTTGTTTCTACGCTATACTTTTTTACAATTTCTCGTATATCTACTATTGCAGAAATTACGGTTTTTTTTAATTTTTGTATCGCTGCAATTATCACAGGTGCTATTCTACAGCAACCCATTGGTGAATTGTTCAGCCATAATCCTTTTCCCGCTAAACCGCCGGTATTTTTATTGTTGATCTAATCATTCGTACCCATGTATCGTACTTACCTGCACAGCTTAGCTGGGTTGGGACTGTTATTATTAAGCGCCTGCAGCGGCGTAAAGACAGCCAGCTCTTCTTCAATGCTTACCACAACAAAGATTGCACCAGCGCCTGCACCGCTGGTGGCCGTTCAAAAAAATACAGTACCGGGCCCGCCGGAGTATATCCCAGACAGTAGTAACAAGAAGACGTCAACTCCAAAAATTATAGAGAAAGGGGGCAAGTATATTTTTATTCCGCCCTCTTACACCATGCGCAAACCTGAAAAGGGCGCAGACAACTATTCACCTACGGTGTTGCAGCAAAAGATACAAAAGCTAAAGGCCTTTGCTGCGGCCAATAATTATGATACGGCATTGGCATTTTTTGTAGACATGCAGGTGAAGTCTGGCAAGCCACGGTTTTTTGTAGTGGATATGGTGAGCCGTGAAATCATAAAGAAAGGGTTGGTGGCGCATGGCAAGGGCAACGAGAAATTTACGTTTGATCGCAAATTTTCTAATGACGAAGGAAGCAATTGTACTTCACTTGGCATTTATAAAATAGGTAAGGCCTACAATGGCGCCTTCGGATTGTCTTATAAATTGTATGGACTAAACAAGTCTAACAGCAATGCCCTTAAGAGATATGTGGTGCTGCATTCCATGGGCAGCATCCCGTATGCAGAAAGCAAGTATCCGATAACACAAACAGAGGGCTGTCCGGCAGTGGCCCCTGAGTTTCTGCAGGAATTGGCAGATATACTTGACAATGCACCCAAGAAGATCCTCTTGTATATTTATAATGGGGGAGAGTAATTGTTTAATTCAAAAGTCAAAAGTAAAAAGTAAAAAGTCTTTTGCTTCGGTGCCAAGTCAAAATTCAAAAGTAAAAATTTAAAAAAGGCCTTTGCTCAGAGGATAAGGCTTAGGGTAATGTGAGAGAGCCCTGCTGAGGTGGATTGGGCAAGTGGCTGTAATTGCTACCCCGTCAGACCAAGGGTCAGACGGGGATCGCTGCTCTTTTGCGAAGAACCCTTTTGCGTAGAACAGATAACCGAAGTCTTAATCATGTTTTTGCAAGATCAAGCTGTTGCAAGACTTCGGTTATCTTGCGCCGCCTCGTTGCTTCGCTGCCATGTACGTCCCTGACCTGAGTTGACCACATTTTTGGTAAAATTATGAGAGGGAGTATCAAGGAAATCCGAAAAAAGCGATGTTACGCTATTGAGTTTAAGAGAGAATTGGTGAGATTATTTGAACAAGGTAAATTTAGTGTCTTACAACTTAACAAGCTCTACGGAGTATCTTCTCAGTTGATTTATTTGTGGGTTTATAAATATTCTCAGTTCAACGAAAAAGGCTATCGCATCATCGAA
>DATJGC010000424.1:0-12840 GCA_035495345.1 Chitinophagaceae bacterium
CGCCCAGCATACCTGATACCAGGTTACCAACGCCCTGTGCCTTTAGCTCACGGTTGGTAGGGGTAACACGTTTAAAAGGGTCTACCTCATCTGCTGCTTCAATATTTAACAGTGTTTCAAGGCTGGCCACAATAGCCAGTGTTATACCGGTTATCCATATGCGTGAATCTGACAAAAAACTGGCATCCGGCAACCTGAAAAAGGTGGTAAACTCAGCAAAATTCTTTGCCACGGGAATATTCACCAGGTGTGTGGGCGCCAGTGCCAATGCAGGATAATTGGCCACCAGGTAGGCATTGATGCCCACACCGGCCAGTACCACTACCAGCGGCGCGGGTAATAATTTGAAAAAGGCCGCTTTTTTTGTGAGCACCTTATCCCAGAGCACCTGTATACCGAGGGAGATCAGTCCAATTACCAGCGCGGTGGGCAGCATATGCTGCACTGCGTATAATAACTCTGTAAAAGTATTTCTTCCGTCTTTTTGCTTAAAGGCCTCATCGCCCTCATAGTCTCCTTCAAAGCCTACAAAATGCGGAAGCTGCTTTAAAATAAGTATCAGCCCAATGGCGGCCAGCATACCTTTGATAACGCTAGACGGTATATAATCGCCCAATACCCCTGCTTTTAAAAACCCCAACACAATCTGCAGTACACCGCAGATGACAACGGAACAAAGAAATCCTTCAAAGGGGCCAATTTTGCCAATGGCCACCACCACAATGGCGGTTAAACCAGCGGCCGGTCCGCTAACACTTAGATGAGAACCACTCAGCGCCCCAATGACCACACCACCTACAATACCTGCAATGATTCCGGAAAATAAGGGAGCACCTGAACCCAGTGCAATACCAAGACAAAGCGGCAATGCCACCAGGAAAACCACAATGGCCGAAGTAAAATCAGACGGCAGGCTGTGGATATATGCTTTTGCTTTTTTCACAATACAATATGTTTAGGAAGTTATTAAAAAGAGCCCGGGAAAATAATGGCGAATACTACGGCGTCATCACCTGATTCTATGGCCAAGGCTACAGGGTACGCTTTTGCGTAAAGACATTTCTGCAAATAACAATGCAGTAATAAGATACAATGCACGCAAAGTGGCCAGCAATGAAAACACGATAAATTAATGCAAGAATAGATTACGCCATCTTGGGAGGAGGAACCACCAGATCGCGGTGCTGTACTGGGTAATTGATAATATCATGACGGTTGCCAAAAGAATGAACCGCCTGTGGATGGTCTAATACATGGTGTCCGCTGTGCAGGTATTCAGACAGGTTCTGTAAGCTGTTATTGCTCTTTTCTTCTACCGGGTTGGGCACCGGTGTCTTTGAACCAGATTCTTCTTCAATGGGTGCAGGTGATGAGGCGCAGGCCTGCTTTTCTTTTTTCATGCCATAGGCCCAGAAGTTGGCGGTGGTAAGAAAACCCAGCGCGGCAATCATTACCAGCGCAGCAGCCCCGCGAAACAATATGGTGCACCTTGCAGACATGGCGGCAAAAGTAAATCAAAAGCCCTTGCCTTCAAACCATTTTCTTTTTTTTAACAGGCAGGCAGCCTTTATTTTCGCAGTGTGTACCATTATATGCTGCTTGCATAGCAAACACAACAACCATCATTATCAACTGCCTATCATGCACTACCCATACCAGATTACTTCGCTTGCACAATACAGGGCCGATTATAAAAGAAGCGTGGAAGACCCCGAAGGTTTTTGGTCTTCCGTAGCAGAAAATTTTTACTGGAGAAAGAAATGGGATAAGGTACTCAACTGGAATTTCACCGAACCAAAAATTGAATGGTTTGCGGGTGGCAAATTAAACATTACAGAAAACTGCCTGGACAGGCATTTGCCCACACTGAGCGATAAGCCAGCTATTATCTGGGAGTCTAACAACCCGGAAGAGCGACCCAGGATTGTTACCTATGCAAGGTTGCATAAACGTGTTTGCCAGTTTGCACAGGTGTTGAAGAACAATGGTGTAAAAAAGGGCGACCGCGTTTGTATCTATATGGGCATGATACCTGAGCTGGCCTACGCCGTACTGGCCTGCGCCCGTATTGGTGCCATACACAGCGTTATTTTTGGCGGGTTCTCTGCGCAAAGCATTGCAGACCGGCTGGAAGACGCACAGGCCGCATTCATTGTAACCTGCGATGGTGCTTACCGCGGTGCCAAGGACATTCCGCTTAAAAGTGTCATTGATGATGCACTCATTGGCAACAAAACCGTAAAACGGGTAATTGTATACACCCGTACCCGCACCCCCGTTAGCATGATCAAAGGGCGAGATGTATGGTGGGAAGATGAAATGCGCATTGTAACTGAATCTATGCCGGTAAGCGCACCCACACCCGGCGGTGATGCGGAAGGTACCGGCTCCGGAGATGCGGAGATCATGGATGCCGAAGACCCGCTTTTCATTCTATATACCTCCGGCAGTACCGGTAAACCAAAAGGCGTGGTGCATACCTGCGGTGGCTATATGGTATGGACAAATTACACTTTTGTAAATGTGTTTCAGTACCAACCCGGTCAGATCCATTTTTGCACCGCAGACATTGGCTGGATAACAGGTCATTCCTATATTTTATACGGACCGCTCAGTGCCGGTGCCACCTCCCTGATGTTTGAAGGTATACCCACCTGGCCCGACCCCAGCCGCTTCTGGGATATCATAGAAAAATACCGCGTAAATATTTTATACACCGCGCCTACCGCCATCCGCAGCCTCATGGGTTTTGGACTGGCGCCGCTGAAAGGAAGAGATATGTCTTCACTTCAGGTATTGGGCACCGTGGGAGAACCTATTAATGAAGAAGCATGGCATTGGTACAATGAAAATATTGGCAATGGTAAGAGCCCCGTGGTAGATACCTGGTGGCAGACAGAAACCGGCGGCGTACTCATCTCCAACCTGGCGGGCGTAACTCCTTCCAAGCCTTCATGGGCAACGCTACCCATGCCCGGCGTTCAACCATTACTGGTAGATGAGCAGGGCAACGAGGTAACCGAAGCAGATGCAGATGGTATTTACAAAGGCAATCTTTGTATCAGGGCGCCCTGGCCCGGTATATTGAGAACCACCTACGGAGATCATGAACGCTGCCGAACCAATTATTTTGCCACCTACCAGAATCTCTATTTCACGGGCGATGGTGCATTGAGAGATGCAGACGGAAATTACCGGATCACCGGCCGCGTAGATGATGTACTCAACGTAAGCGGCCACCGCATTGGCACTGCGGAAGTAGAAAACGCCATCAATATGCACGCAGGCGTGGTAGAGAGCGCGGTGGTGGGTTTTCCGCATGATATAAAAGGCCAGGGCATCTATGCCTATGTTATTTTCCAGGGTTCGCTCACCAACGAAACACAAACACGCCAGAATATAACGGCTACGGTTAGCCGAATTATCGGCGCCATTGCCAAGCCGGATAAAATTCAGTTTGTAAGCGGGCTGCCAAAAACAAGAAGCGGTAAGATTATGCGGCGCATTTTGAGAAAGGTGGCAGAAGGTCAGCTAGACAACCTGGGCGATACCTCTACCCTGCTTGACCCTGGCGTGGTAGATGAAATTAAGAACGGAAAATTATAAGTTACCAGCCTGGAGCTGGCTTCTCATCCGCCGCAATTGGTCGAGGCGGGCTGGCGGCAGAGACTTCAGCGTGGCTTGCATACGCAACAACGCTTTGTTACCATGGTAATGATAGGCAAACCAGCCGCTGCCCATTGTTATGCCCAGTAATAATATGGCGGGTAAAAAACCCAGGAGCAGCCCTGTTGTAATGGTTAGCAATAACAACCAGCCCAGGTAGGCAAAACAATAACAAGCCACAAATATCCAGCTGTAAAAATCTTCCCTGTATACTTTTTTATTGGCTATTTGCCTGGCCAGCCAAACGGGTGCGCCATTCAATACCAATCCCAGCAGGTAAAGGGGGTAAGCAAGCGGCAGCAACCAGCTTTTCCAGGGCGCTACAAAAAATTGGGGGCAAACAGCTGTATCAGTTAGCTGCACATTGGCCAGCGCCTGTTGATATTGTTGCGCCAGCAGGTCATGGGCAGCAAACCGTTCCTGCGCAGCGCTGTTCACGGCAGCACAAATTTCTCTTTCTAGTGCAAGCTTTTCCCTGCTGGTGATTATCCATGTAGTATGTGCGCGCAAACGGTCGTTTCTGCCAATGGTTAAACAGGTGGCGGCTGCAAACATTCGCCGGCGGTCTGCTATATGCAATACAAGGCGGCTGGTGGCTTCATGTGCATCTTTGCAAAGGTGCAGCAGTGCTGCGGCCGGGTTGGCCAGGTATTCTTCCTGGTAGGCAAGCACCTGCAATGCTGCACCGGCATGGATATTAACTGCAGTGCGGCCAGCGGTTGGATGATCATAATTAATACCCACCGGAATAACCGGTATGGCCACTTTATAACCGGTAGCGGCCGCAGCTTCAAACGCAATTCTGAAAACACCCTTTCTAAAGGGAAGCAGATGATGTTCTGTATGGCTGCTGCTTTCAGGAAAAAATACAATAATGCCACCCGCCACCAATATATCTCTGCCCGCCAGAAAACCATCTTTGTTATCATCCAGCGTGTTTCTGCCGCCGGCATGACTGTGTACCGGTATCATATGAAACCTTTTCAGCAGGCCCGCCACAAAGCCGTTGGCAAAAACATCTCCGCGGGTAAAAAACCAGGCTTTTCTTTTTAGGAGGATGCCCAGGAGGGCGGCATCCATAAGAGAAGAATTGTGGTTGGCAATGATAATGACGGGGCCGCTAGCAGGAATGTTTTCAAAACCGGTCACGTAGAGGTGCCGGTAAAAAAAACGCAGACCAACAGTCATTAAAATTTTAGCAAAGGCGTACAACATAAAAAATGTTCCGGCAGTAACCGAAACATCTTAAAGATAGTTAACGGGGGCCTTTACCCCCTGCGCCGTAAATGAATATTTGCTATAAGTTGATTAGGAACAATTTTACCGCTGAATGGTAACGGGTGTGCCTACGGGTATGATGGTGTAAAGTTCATCTACCTCTTCGTTCTTTAAAGAAATGCAACCGTTGGTCCAATTCTGAAAAAAGTCAACGGCCATATCATCGCGCTGCCAGGTACCGTGTATACCAATGCCGCCGCCAATCTTTGCATTTTTTGGCAGGATGCCCTTGGCTTTGCGCTCATTAAATTTTGCATAGTCTGCCTTGGTAGGATAATCAATCAGCATCATTTTATCCCATTTCTCGTGCGGGCGTTTGGATGCAATTTTATAAACACCTTCGGGGGTTTTGCGGTCTCCCTCCACCATTTTATCGTCCAGGCTTTTGCTGCCAAAGACTACGGGGTAAGTTGCATACCAGCCATCATCATCATACACCCGTAGTTCATAATCAGATTTGTCTATAATTATGTATGGTTTACCCGTTAGCCCGTCGCCAAAGAAGCGGTGCTTTACAAGTCGTTTACTTTCATGTGTGGTAAAAGCAAAAAGGGCAAGTGCCAGCAAGGCGCTGAGGGTTACTAGTACTTTTTTCATGACGGGTGCCTATTACAGAACTAAAACAAAAAACGGTTAATAAACAATGGATAACAGCAACTGACTTGCAAATTGTATGCTATTAAACGTGTGCAGGGGCGGTATATTTTTAAGGTGGAAAGATTTTAAGAGTTTATTGGCTAAGCGGCTTAGTCATAGCGCTTTAACAAAAATAAAGCAGCAGGCGGCCATGGCGCTTCCACGGTCAATAAAATGTACGGTCGTACTATAATAAAACAACCGGCACGCTAAGGTGCCGGTTGTAAAAATATTGTGTTGCCAATGGTTGCTGGTTTACCAGTTACTAAACCGGAGACCAACGGTATACGGCGTTTGATCCAATCCTTTTTCAAACATGCTCTGTGTGGCCAGTGAGCCGTAGAGTTTTACCGGCCCCAGTTGCAGTTCGGCCACATAACTTAATTTAAAGGGCCGCAGGTGAAAGTCGTCATGTGTTTTTTGCTTTCCGTCTTCTACCGTAATCATTTTCTGGCGGGAGGAGTAAAGATAGCCTGCGCTTACACCGGCGCTGAAGCCAAATGACCTGTTATAATCATTACCTGGTGTAAAGTTGAAATTGAGCATGAACGGAACGGTTACATAATCAGCCGCCAGCTTGTTCTTCTTATAATGCCGCACCAGGTCTTCTGTAAAGATATTGTTGTTTTTATCATAGTACAGCGGGTCTTCAAACCGGTAATTGTTCAGTTCAATACCCAGGCCATACTTCAGGTTTACCACATGCTTGATGAGGTTCAGCCGCTGCATAAACAGCCAGATGTTTACATCAATGGATTTGCCGTTGCGCAGGTTAAAATTATCTTTATTAATGCCGGGCGCTACTACCCCAGCCGCAACGGCACCGGGATAATTTGTTTTGTCTGAAAAATTAGCAAAGCCAAGATCCAGGATAACCCAGTTAGTGCTTACGTTCTGGTGCGGGCGGCGTTGGCGGGATACCTTCACGCTGCCATCCCTGTTTTCATAATGGCCATCGCCTTTTTTTACAATAATGAGGCTGCCGATACGGATGGTGTCCGTTTGCTTTTCCTGCTGAGTGCTGGTATCTGTTTGCGCCATTGCGGAGAGGCCCATGCATAATCCTGCCAGTAGTACATACATTTTTCGCATAAAATATCTTTTTCTTTTTTTTTTAGATTATCGCACAGCAATTTCAAAACCACCAATAAGAATGCTTTTCCGTTTGCTGTCATCATCAGTAGTAGAATTGGTTTTCCGGGCTACCAGGCGGGAAGCCTTCCTGAAAAAACCACGGAGCGAGTTCTTTGTGTTAACAGAAGTGGTTAGCACTTCCACCTGGTCTGCACTGGTAGCAGCAACTTCGCTGCCGGTTTCCGGCGCTTCAACGGTGGCCGACTCACGGTAGGTAAGCGCATGATCAATTACGGTTTTGCTTGCTGCAGCAGCGATAGCTGTATTAATCAGTGCGGGCTTTGTGGCGTCATTTTGTAGTGAAGAGGGTTTGCTACCGGTAAGCCTTCCTTCTTCAGCACTTGTAACGTTTGTTGCCTTTACCATGCCTGGCGCTTCATTTACTTCTTCAGCAGGTAGTTTTTGACGTTGTGCTTTTTCATGCCTGCTGCTAACAGTATAAGCGGGTGTATGAAGCGGTTGTTCATTGTTCACCAACGCCTCCTCCGGCAAAATGGTTTGAGGTACTGTTTGTTTCATCTTAGTACTCGTATCCTGTTCTACTGATCTGTTTAACGGGGTGCCGGGTATATTAGTTACACCGGGTGTATTTTTTGTGATGGCCGGCAATATTTCGGTTGTGCGTGGCCGGTATAACCAAAACATGCCTGCACTTAACAGCAGGATGGCGGCGGCAGCCAAGCGCCACCATTTAAATGGTACAACGCGCTCATTTTTCTCATGCCTGAACAAGATTTCTTTGTTAGCAAATACCAGGCTGGCATCTGCTTCCATTTTTACTTCCTGCAGCAACTCAAAAGACGACTGCCATTGCGGATTATGGTACACAAAATCTTCTACAGCGCGTTTTTGTTCAATGCTTAATTCATTGTCTGCGTAGAGCACAAAGAAGCTTTCACAGTTTTGTGCGTTTACCAGGGCAGCGCTGCCTTCGCCTTTTAGCAATGCGGCCTTGTCTTCATACACAATAGATGCATCGGGCGTTAGCTTAAATTGCCTGAACAGGTCCAGCTCCTGCGCCATGTCCGGGTTAGCGGCCACAAACGCCTCCACCAATTCTTTATCTGTGGCAGACAATTCTCCGTCTGCGTACAGCATAAAAAATTCTTCGTAATTATTTCTGTTGATGTTCATGTCTTTGCTTTTGTTGCTTACAGCACATTTTCAGGACTCACCAAAAAATTCTTTAATTGTACCCGGGCGCGAAACAGGTATACTTTCACCTGGCTTTCGTTTAACCCCGTGATGCTACCAATCTCTTCATAACTATAGCCCTCATAATCTTTTAATAACACCAGGCTGCGCTGTATCTCACTCAGTGTATCCAGTGCCTTTTCCAGCACTTTTTTCAGGTTATTGGCAGGTCGGTTGCTCACCATGGTTTCTTCGGCAAAGCTTTCTTTCAGGTGCACTTTTTTTACCTTCCGCAGGTGGTCGATCATCTGGTGATAGGCCACGGTAAACAGGTAAGATTTACATTTTGCATTGTCTACAATGGCCCGGTTTACCCATAATTTTTCAAAGGCCGTCTGCACCACGTCCCGCGCGTCTTCTTCATGACGCAGGTTCTTCAGGATAAAGCGGTAAACATTATCCGAGTAATCACGCACACATTGATTGTACTCTTTCTCCGTCATAAAACAGTTCCTGGCTGACAGGCTGGTAGCTGGTTATCAATAAGTTTTCTCAAAGCTATCTGATTTTGCCTTTTCTGCGGCTGCTGCGCCACCGGCATTTACAGTAGTACGGATGCCGGGTGCCATATGTTACACTATTTTCTGTTTTTTTATTGGTTTTGCAAAAAAAGACCCCGCCTTGGGGCGGGGCATCAGACAGATACTATATAGGGGGTTAACAATGTTGGTATTTATTGCACTACGGTCAGTAAATGTCTTGAAACAGATTGAAAGATCATGCCGTCACCGGCCTGCAGTTGCAGGTCTGCACCGCTGTCGATACTGGTGGGACAATTGTTTTTTTCCGCCTTAAGCCTCGCCGGACTGGCAAAAACAACAAAAGCCGAAAAAAATACGGTCAAAATAAGCATAAGGCTGATAAAAGTTCTGGCTGTCATGAGGCTGCATTTAATTAATATGACGAAGGTATTTGCAAAATGTTACAGCCGATAGGCAAATTGTACGAAGTGCAGCTTTAACCTGACAGAATACCCAAAACTACCGGTAAAGCAGCTGCAGTTTACAGGTAGTAGCGGCGCTACCAATGTAACCACTAATTTTGCAGCCTAAACAAGCAGCAAATGAACCAGGCATTTACAGAGCGGATCAGCAAAGAAGTGGAAGCCATCAGGACCGCCGGTCTTTTTAAGACAGAACGCATTATTACCAGTGAGCAGGGACCCGAAATAATCGTCAACGGCAAAACCGTCCTGAATTTTTGTGCCAATAACTACCTCGGGCTTTCTGCCCACCCAAAGGTGATTGCAGCGGCCCACCATGCCATTGATACCCATGGCTATGGCATGAGCAGCGTGCGCTTTATCTGCGGCACCCAGGATATTCATAAAGAACTGGAGCAAAAGCTGGCGCGCTTTCTTGGTACCGAGGATACTATATTATATGCGGCCGCTTTTGATGCCAATGGCGGTGTTTTTGAACCCTTGTTTGATGAGAAAGATGCCATTATCAGTGACGCCCTTAATCATGCTTCCATTATTGATGGCGTAAGGCTCTGTAAAGCGCAACGCTTCCGGTATGAACATAATAATATGGAAGACCTTGAAAGAAAACTGCAGGAAGCCGCGGGCTGCCGGAGCCGGATCATAGTAACCGATGGCTCCTTTAGTATGGACGGAACCATTGCACAGCTGGATAAGATCTGCGACCTGGCAGACAGGTATGATGCCATTGTAATGATAGACGAATGTCATTCAAGCGGTTTCCTGGGCAAAAACGGCAGGGGAACGCATGAGTACCGCGGCGTAATGGGCCGCATAGATATTATAACGGGCACCCTGGGCAAGGCGCTGGGTGGCGCCAGTGGCGGTTTTACCAGCGGCAATGCAGCCATCATTGAATTGCTGCGGCAGCGCTCAAGGCCCTATTTGTTTTCTAACACGCTGGCACCCTCCATTGCCGGTGCCTCCATAGCCGTGCTTGACATGCTCAGCGAAACCACCGAGCTGCGCGACAGGCTGGAGCAGAATACAAAATATTTCCGGCAGCAGATGACCGCGGCCGGGTTCGACATAAAACCCGGCGACCATCCCATTGTGCCGATCATGTTGTACGATGCGGTTATCGCCCAAAACTTTGCCGCCGCCCTGCTGGAAGAAGGCATCTATGTAATTGGATTCTTTTTCCCGGTGGTAGCAAAGGGCCAGGCCCGCATACGCGTACAGTTAAGTGCAGCGCATGAGCAGCGGCACCTGGAAGCGGCCGTTGCTGCTTTTACCCGTGTGGGAAAAGCGCTGAAAGTAATTGCCTGATGGTGATAGTGTACGGCGAAAGATGGTTACTTACCCGCAATCATACTGATTTCTACATTCACGTTCTTAGGCAGCCCCTTTACGGCTACCGTTTCGCGGGCCGGAAAATTGCCCGGAAAATACTTGCCATATACCTCGTTCACGGTGGTAAACAAGCTCATATCGCTGAGGAAGATGGTGGTTTTAAGAATGTGGCTGAAGTCCATACCGGCTTCTGAAAGAATGGCGCGCAGGTTGTGCATCACCTGGTGGGTTTCTGCAAAGGCATCAGTGGCTTCCACATTACCGGTGGCGGGGTTGATAGCCACCTGGCCGGAGATGAATAGCAGGTTGCCAAATTGAACGGCCTGGTTGTAAGGTCCGATGGGCGCGGGGGCAGTAGTAGTATTGATGATCGTTTTTTCCATCTTCAAATGTATATAAAATTTATGCCTCCCGGATTTTGGGCTAAATGAGGTTCCTTTGTCAAAAAAAAGTTGTCATGACAATTGCGGTGATTGCGGATGAACAGCTGCGCCAGGAATTTTTGTTGAAACCGATGCCGCCCACAGCAGACCTGGTTTTTGTGGCTACAACAGAACAGGTGCCGGCAGCTGCCAGCATAGTGATTGATCTATTATTCACCGCTACCCCGGCACGCATTAACCAACTGCAGGCTTTTCTACCAAGACCCACCCTGGTAAATGCCGTTGCAGATACGCTGGCAAATATCGCTCAGCCATTTATCCGCATCAACGCATGGCCGGGATTTTTGCAACGCGTGCAACTGGAAGCGGCAGCCCTGCCTGCGCAGGCGCAACAGCTAAAAGATCTCTGTACCCAACTTGGCTGGCAGTATACATTGGTACCTGATTTACCGGGCATGCTCTCTGCACGGATACTGGCCTGTATTATCAATGAGGCTTTTTTTACGCTGGCCGATGGTGTAAGCACCAAAGAAGGTATTGATACGGCCATGAAACTGGGTACCAATTATCCTTACGGTCCTTTTGAATGGAGCGAGAAAATTGGACTCGAAAAAATTCACCATTTACTATCAACATTAAGTAAAGAAAATAATTTATATAATCCATGTTCATTGATCTCGGATGCAATATTTGTCTAGTAAGGATGCAATATTTATTTATTGTTAAGCTATAGATATCGAATCTTGCTGTTGAATTATTTTTTATGATAAAAAATCTTTTAAATTACCTGAGAAAAAAATTGAATAGCGAAAGATGCGGTGTAAGACAATGAAAATAGAAATCATAAATAAAACAACTACGTATTTCTACAGATAAAAATATTCGTGATAGACAAAAAATTCTTTTATAAAACAATGTCACTACTCTTATTAATAGATACCTCCTCCGCAAATGCAAGCGTCTCCTTGTCTTTGAATGAAGAACTGTTGCAAACCCGCACCAATACTACCATGAATGATCATGCCGCCTGGATACATACGGCCATCAATGATATGCTGGAAGCAACGGGTGGTGCATTTCATCTGCGCAACCTGTCTGCCGTTGCCATTGTAGGCGGACCAGGATCATATACAGGTTTACGCGTAAGTATGGCAACTGCAAAAGGCATTTGTTATGTTCTCAACATACCATTGATCATTTTGAACACACTTAAGCTGATGGCGTATGCAACCAATAAAGATATTCTGCCATCTCAATTATTATGTCCGATGATTGATGCAAGAAGAATGGAAGTCTTTACAGGTTTATATAATACGAAGCTGCAAGAATTGATTACGCCCTGCGCCATGATATTAGACAATCATTCATTTGCAGACTGGCTGAATAATCATCCAATTTTATTTTTTGGTAATGGAAGTCAAAAATTTAAAACCGTTGTGCAACATTCAAACGCATCTTTTATTGATAGCGCTTATGAACCGCAGCACATGGCCGATCTTGCCAGCGAGGAATTTTTGCGTCAGTCGTTTGCAGACCTGGCCTATGCTGAACCCATTTACCTGAAAGAATTTTACAGCGCCGGCAAATTAACGGGCTAATAACCGTTTTTTAATTTAAAAATCGATAATATGCTTATAACCTCCCCTGAGAACCACCAGACGAACGGCTTGCAAATGCAAAAACCATTATTAACTATGAACACATCTCTTAACCATCTTATTGTACGGCAACAGGAAGGCGAACCCATTAAAATTGACTTTTTACAGGTTAAAAAGGCGGCCGTAACCCTCAGGGCCATCAACCATAAATTGCGGCAACAGATTATGAGATTGCTGGAAGACCACCAGCGCATGACGGTTACTGAAATATACGTGCAACTGAGGCTGGAGCAATCCGTTGCCTCACAACACCTTGCCATACTCCGCCGGGCAGGAATTGTAGAAACTTTCAGGGATGGCAAATACATCTCCTACTCCATCAATGCAGAAAGACTGGCCCAGCTGAACAAGCAGGTGCTGGGTATAATAAGTTAAAGTAAGGCTCCTGGCTGGTGCGGCGGTCTCCCAAAAAGGGGCCGCTTTTTGTTTTTTGCTACTTTTGCTTAAATTATGAGTATGTACATTCAACAGTTGTATACCGGTTGCCTGAGCGAAGCCGCTTATTATATAGAAAGTGAGGGAGAAGCAGCCGTGATAGACCCCCTGCGCGATACGGAAGAGTACCTGGCGCTGGCCAAGCAACGCAATGCATCCATCAAATATATTTTTGAAACAC
>DATJGC010000425.1:0-9690 GCA_035495345.1 Chitinophagaceae bacterium
TACAGCTGGTGAATGATATACTGCTGGCGGTGTGGAAAATACAGGAGAATATAACTGTAATCTCTTGGAGCGGCCGCCAGATCTATGCTGGTATAACGCGGATGGTTGCTGGTTTGCAGGTGAGTGGTGGCGGCAGACGGAAGATAGGCCTGGTAAAGAAAACGGCCCGCGCTGTCACTGTACACCGCCATCTTGCAATCTGTAAAGACATTAAAATCTTCAAACTCTGAATAGAAGAAATTGATCAGCGAATCTCTTTGTGGCAGTGTATCTACCCGAATGATAAAGCTGCTGGGGTTGGGGCGTTCTATCAGTTTTTGCAGCTGCGTGCCAGGGTTATCGTCTATGTGCATGTCTTCAAACACGCCGCGGATACTTTTTACCACGTTGGTATTAAATACGTTTTGCTCAAAATAATAAACCGTGTTTATCCAGTATAACTGCACCAGCAACACCACGGCTGCCAGCACGGTCAACATCAACAACATCCATTTTAACGTGGTGGAACGCATAAAAGAGAAAAGATTGAAACCAAAGGCAAATATGCAAATAATTGACTGCCGCGCCTATACATAGCTTGTTAAACGGCGGTTAAGTGTTAACACAGGTTAATCGTAGGTTAACGATGCTGCAAAATTTTACCGCTGCAAAATTCTTACTCAACTTAGCAAACGAACACAAACAAACAGTTTATAAAATAAGTAGTAATAGAGGGTTCTTTTTAGGGTTTATGCGCCGCTTTTCTAAGCGGCGTTCCCATTTTAGGTATTGATGCCTGCCCTGCTATACGTTCTATTTTATTACTGTTACGCACTTAGCACACTGTCTATTTCCTTTACATTACCGGTTCTTTTAAGCACGCCCCAGTGCTGCAACTCTCCTTTGATAGCCTTGCGGTAAGATTTGAAAAGGATATAATACATGAGCCAGCGGTACACAAAACGCTGTGGTATCAGCCAGATAAGTTTACTGAGTTTTTCTTTTTCATAACTAAAGGCAAGAATAGACACGGCCGCATCCACCAGCATAAATACAAGGTAATAGGAAAGTATTTTCTCGCTGTTGCCGGTAATCAGTCCGATGATCATAAAAATATCCGCCAGCGGCGCAATGGTGGGTATAATAAACTGGAAAATGAGAATGTTGGGCAGTGCTATCCAACCCAGCCATTTGTATTTCCAGTTAAACAATGCATCGCGGTTTTTCCAGAAGGTTTGCATAACGCCAAAGCTCCAGCGAAACCGTTGTTTCAAAAACATGCTCACTGTTTCTGGCGCTTCCGTCATGGCAATGGCCTGGTTATCGTTCTTAATGGTATAACCGCAACGCAATATTCTTACAGTAAGGTCGCAATCTTCTGCCAGCGTATCAGTGGTAAAGCCACCTGCCTCTGTTAAGGCCTTCTTCCTGAACGCACCGATAGCGCCCGGCACTACAGTAATAGCATTCACGGCGGCAAAAGCCTTTCGGTCAAAATTCTGGCTGGTAATGTATTCAATGGCCTGCCAGCGTGTAATGGCATTTACCTCGTTGCCCACTTTTACATTACCTGCCACCGCACCGGTGGTATTGTTATTGGCACCATCCTCATAAAAATGCCGCATCAGCAATGAAACCGCATTGGGCAGTAATTTGGTGTCTGCATCTATACATACCACAAACTCCGCCGCAGACTGGGCAATGCCGTAATTAAGCGCTGATGCCTTGCCGCCATTGGGTTTGGTAAGAATGAGCAATTTGGGATGCCCTGCAAAGGCAGCCTGCACTTTTTCATAGGTGCTGTCTTTGCTTCCATCGTCTACAAAAATGATCTCAAAATGCGGGTAGTCTGTCCGCAGTAAATTATTGAGCGAGCTTACCACGTTTACTTCTTCATTGTAGGCCGGCACAATGATGCTTACCAGGGGCGGATGGGCCACTGTAGCAGGCAATGCCAGCAGCGCCGATGCCTTGTCTTTGCGGTGCTGTACAGAGGCCAGTATCATCATCAAAAAAATGCGCGCCAGTGATAAGATGATAAAAAGTATAAAGAGCGAGGAGAGGATCCGTCCGCCCCAATAGCCAAACGAGGCCAGGAAATAATTGAGTTGTACCAGGTAATAACCACTGCCTTTGGGCACGGGCGGCATGAGGTCATCACGCTGCTTGTGCAACAGGTCTGCAATGGTGGTAAACTGGTAACCGTTTTCTTTGAAGTAGTGAATGATCTTTGGCAAGGCCTCTACGGTGGGCTTCCTGGAGTCTCCGCCAGCATCGTGCAATAAAATGATGCCGCCATTTACGCTGTCTGCGTCTAGTCGCTTCTTTATTCTTATGACCCTCGACAGTATAGTGTCTGCGCTCACCCCAGGTTCCCAGTCTTCGGGGTCTATAGACTCCCCAATGTCCAGGTAGTTCTTTTTGCGGGCAAGGGCAACGGGTATCAGCTCATCTACGGTACCGGGCTCAAAGTCTGCGTTAAAGGGCGCCCTGAACAGTATGGTAGAATGGCCGGTAATGGCCTCTATCAGCAGGCGCGTTGTTTCCATCTCAATATTAGCGCGCTTGGTGCTAACAGCGGCAATATTGGGGTGGGTGAAGGTGTGGTTACCAATTTCATAGCCTTCGTTATAAATTCTTTTTACCAGCGGAATATTGTTCTCTGCATTAATGCCTACCAGAAAAAACGAGGCAGGCACTTTTTCTTTGGCCAGTATGTCCAGTATCTGCGGAGTATATTTTGGGTCAGGGCCATCATCAAAACTCAAGACCACCTGTTTGCCTTTTGGCTGCCCGTACTTCCTGATAACATAAGAGGAGGGAAGGCTGTCGTAGTTTTCTTCACTGATCAGCATTTCAGCAGTATCTACCTGGGGGGTAATCAATCCGCCGGCAGGCAGCCGTATAATATCCAATACTTCGCCGTAGCCGATATAATCAGGCTCGTTTATCGGATCCACCTTTGCAAAATTGGTAAAGCTGAAATCCTGCAGGGCTTCCTTGGTCATGGGTTTATCATAGAACTGCCAAAGGCGATTGTCTTCTGTTCCCAGTCGCCAGATAGCCACCCCGCCCAGGTTGTATTCCGTGGCAAAGCGCAGCGTATTAAAGTTGGTAGCGGCATCTGTAAAGAAAACATGGTGTACCACGTCTTCATCATCATAGTAATTGTAAAAGAGGTTATAGTTGTCGTTATCAAAATCTACCTTGCCTTCACTTTCCCTGGCGGTGGTAAGTGCTTCCTGGAAGGAGACGGTGGATACGGTATTGCTTTCGGTACCATGCACCCAATCATACCCATAGGCGGCCATACAGAGAATCAGTTTTTCTGAAGGAATGTTTTTTGCAGCCTGGTCAACGGCGGCCTCTATCCATTTTTGCGCGCTGATGGGGCCCGGGCCGGTGCCATCGTTGTACTGGTCATAGGCCATCAAAAAAATATAGTCATTGTATTTTGCGAGCTCGGTAAAATTGTAATCGTCGTTAAACGGAATCACATCCTGTGTTACCGCAAACCCGTTGGCATGCAGTTTTTCATAGAGTTCTTTCTGAAAAGCCACCAGCGGTTCATCCGTGGTTTGATCCAATTCTTCAAAATCTACATTGATACCGTAAAAATTATTGGCGATGAGCAATTTCAGTACATCATTGATGAGCCGTTCTTTTTTGGCAGGGTTATTCAGGATTCTTTTTACCACATCTCCCCGGAATACTTTTTTGATATTGTTGGACAGTATGGGCATGATCTTCACACCGCTTTCTTTCATCACCGCCAGGCCTTTTGCATCAATAGTGGTCGTTAAGGTGTCTGCGTCCGGGCTCAGGAAGAACCATTCAGGTATGGCCAGGTTTATCTTGGAAATATTTTTTCTCAGGGAGTACAGTGATTGCGGGTTCCAGGTTACATAGAAGGCCGCCCTGATGCCACAGGGAAAATCTCCAAAGGGCCGGCCCTTGCCATCGGCTATATTGAAATATCCGCGGTTGCCGCCATTGCCGGCATATGATTTGGGTTGCTGGTAGAAATTGCGATTGCGGTCGTACTTGGCCGTTATAAACTGCCTGAAGCCGGAATAATCACGGGTAAGCTTGTTTTTGTCTGCAAAGGGCTGGTCTGGCTGTAATATCTTTTTTAATGATTCATTCAGTTGTGGTACTTCCGGTTTGTTGTCTCTCCACAAAGAAATGATGAGCACACCAATACCCAGCAGGAAAAGAAAAAAGAGGATCCGCCCACCCCATTTGAAACGTTGCCACCGGGTAGGACTGGCTGTTTGAAAAACCTGATGGTTAGTACTGTCCATGTATGAAAAAGGGTCCTTTTACAAAACATCAAAGATCCGCTGCAGAACTCAACAGGAAATATAATTAACAATGGATTAATGAGCCCCATCGGTACAACCTTAGTAATCCAGGTCCAGTCGCAGCCTTTCCTTCAACTCCTTTACCAGGGGATACTCGGCCACTATACGCTGGTATTGCTCACGCGTGTTCAGCGGAATTTCTACTTTGTGCGACAGGTCCATCTTCTCTTCAATAACAATAAAGAAAGTGAGCAGTCGGTTGTTAAAACGGTTCTGCAGGTGTTCAGACAGTTTCACTCTTTCTGATTCTATAAACTTCAGCTGCAGGTTATTAGGCGTTACTATTTCAAAAGAGCTCTCGTCTGTAATGCGCAGTACCGCCAAATCAAAACTCTGCGCTGCAGGGTTTTTGTTTTCTTTGAGATAGATAGTAAACTCATTCCAGGCCGCCTGTAATGCTTCTGCCGTAAGTGGCACGCTGGCCGCTGCTGTGCTGTTATTGCCGTTGGCATACTGGCTCCGTATTTTACCCAGCGCACCCAGTTTGCCGCCGCCCGATGGGGTGGCAGCAGGAGAGGGACTGGCCGGTGGTACCACCGTTGGCGCCTCTTTAACCACTGCTTCCTTTGCGGGGGCAGGAGGGGTTTCAATGGTTAAGCGCGCAGCGGGGGCAGGGTTTGCCGCGGGTGTGGTTTCTCTTGCAATGGTATAATCCAACCTCCTGAAGGCAACCGGTTTGGCTGCATCAACCTGTTTTTTTTTACCAACGGATTGTCCATTATTGGTAATCTCCAGCGCCTGTTGCAGGTAGGCCAGCTTTATAAGACTAAGCTCTACATGCAGCCGCTTATTGCGGGCTGCTTTGTAGTGAATGCCTGTTTCATTCAAAATATTCATGGCGCTGATGATATAATTCATCGGCGTTGTTTTGGCGGTGGCTATATAGCGGTCTTTAAAACTTTCTACTACTTCCAGCAAGCCGGCTACCCGCTCATCTTTACACACCAGCAGGTTGCGCAAAAATTCTGCAAAACCCTCTATTACCAGGTCGCCCTCAAAACCTTTGTTATTGATATCATCAAAGAGCAGCATGGCACCGGCAAGGTCCTGCTGCTGCATACAGTGCAGCAGTTTAAAATAATAATCAGCATCCAGAATATTCAGGTGTTCAAGCGTGTTGGCATAGGTTACTTCACCATTGGTAAAGCTTACAATCTTGTCCAGTATGCTCAGTGCATCGCGCATGCAGCCTTCACTTTTCTGCGCTATCAGGTGCAGGGCGGCTTTATCTGCGGTGATAGCTTCCTTGTCTATGATCTCCTGCAGGTGCTCTACCGTATCGTTGGGGGTGATGCGTTTGAAATCAAAGATCTGGCAACGGCTTAAGATGGTGGGCAGGATCTTGTGTTTCTCCGTGGTGGCCAGGATAAAAATAGCATAGGGTGGTGGCTCCTCCAGCGTTTTCAGAAATGCGTTGAAAGCGGAGGAACTGAGCATGTGTACCTCATCTATGATATACACCTTGTATTTACCGGCCTGGGGCGCAAACCTCACCTGGTCTACCAGCGCGCGGATATCATCTACTGAATTGTTGCTGGCCGCATCCAACTCATGAATATTCATGGAGGTTCCCTCATTAAAGGAAACGCATGAATGACAGGTATTGCAGGCTTCGCCGTTTTTGCCAATATTCTCGCAGTTAATGGTCTTGGCCAGTATACGCGCACAGGTGGTTTTGCCCACCCCCCTCGGCCCGCAAAATAAAAAAGCATGGGCCAGCTGCTGGTTCTTAATGGCGTTCTTTAAAGTAGTAGTAATATGTGATTGCCCCACCACCGTAGAAAAATTCTGCGGTCTGTACTTTCTTGCGGAAACGATAAATTTATCCATACCTGCGGCAAAGGTATGCCAAAAACTTTTTTTGCGCCGCTTCCGGCAGCCTGCCCAAAAGCAGTCTTCTCCACCATTTATGTACAGGCTGCCGCTGTGCAGGCGCATAAAAAAAGGGTTGCCAAAAGGCAACCCTGTACCGGTTTACACCGGCGACATATACCAACTGCTAAACTTAATAACCAGGATTATTGGGCAACAGCTTCGGGTTTACATCGGTTTCCTGTTTAGGCAACGGAAACAGCAATTGCTTTTCTGTAAACGTAGCGTTGAAAACCGTCTTATGACCAACAAAATTATCCCAGGCACCGGTTACATCATTGTGCACCTTGCGTGTGCGCAGCATATCAAACCACATCTTGTTTTCAAAACAGAGTTCGTAATAGCGCTGAATCCATACTTCTTTCTCAAACGCATCCTGGCTTAGTGCGCCAATGGGTGCCAGTTTGGCCCGGGCGCGGATATCGTTTACGCTTTGTATAGCAGTAGCATTGGGCGAACCGTCTGCACGGTTTTGCGCTTCTGCATACATCAGCTTTACATCTGCCAGCCTGTACAAGGTGAAATTGAGATCAGACTTCAGTGTATTTACCACCGCAGAAGAATCGAACCATTTATAAATGTACGGACTCTTAAAAGTAACCGTATTGCCGGGTGATTTGGCACTGGGATAGCTGCTGTAAAAGAACTGGCGTTCCTGCACGCGTTTATCGCCTGCCGGAAATGAAGCCAGGAACTGAACGGTTGGATATACAGAGCCGTATTCATCTGAGTACTTAGATACTCCTGAATAGTTAGGAATGGTCAGTGGTGTTAACGGGTTGTTGGAAGGTACGGCGGCTGCATACTGAACCTGGAAGATAAATTCACCTGTGTTTTTGTTGGCAGGCTTTATCATATCTGTGTATTCAGGAAACAGTGAATAAGCTCCGCTATTGATCACTTCCAGTGAGCGTTTGGCAGATTCGGCATAAGCGGCAGCACCCCCATTGATGGCGGCACCTGCATACGTAAGGTATACATCAGCCAAAATGGATTTGATGGCGCCCATTGAAATGAGTCCGCCGCTGTTTCTCCAGGGCAGTGTGGATTTTTCAGCCATCAGCAGGTCCGGGATGATGATGCTGTCATAAATATTCTTGGCGGGTGTGCGCGGAATATTTACCTGTGCTACATCTGTGGGTACTTCGGTTACCTTGGGTACGGCACCATACATGCGTACCAGGAAGAAGTAATAGAATGCGCGCAATGTTCTTGCTTCGGCCAGCATATTTGTTTTTGTGGCCGCATCAAGACCTGCTGCGTTAATAGAAGGAATGGCTGCCAGTGCGCGGTTGCAATAGCCCACTCCCTTGTACAGGTTCTGCCACCAGGTGTCTACATAGAACGAGGTGGGGTTGTAACTAAGGTTTTGAAAGTTTACAAAACCGGTTTGTCCCAGGTCGCTGTTGGCCTTGCCCGTCATAAACTCCATCAGGTTCCAGGTATTGCCACCGTAAGACGAAGGCTGACCGCCCAGCATGGATGATTGCAGGTTCTGGTAAGCAGAATTGGTAAAGGCGCGGGCTACTTTAACACTTGATAAGGTAGACTCGGGCGTGATGAAATTGGTTGGTTTTTCTTCCAGGAATTTCTTGCAGGATGCCAGCAGCAGGATAACCGATGCTATGGCCATATATTTCAATTGCTTCATTTTTTTTCGCTTTTGAGATTAGAAATTGAGTGTTACGCCGGCATTCCAAACCCGTGGACGCGGATAAGAAAAGAAATCCAGGTTCTGCGAAAAAGCCGTGTTGGAACCATACGTTGTATTGTAGGTATCCACTTCCGGGTCATAGCCGGTGTACTTGGTGCTCAGGAACAGGTTTTGAACGCTCACATAAAAACGCAGCCTGCTTATTTTGTACCTGTTCAGAAAATTATCCGGTAAAGAATAACCCAGCATGAAGTTCTGGCCACGAATAAATGATCCGTCTTCAACCCACCAGGTGTCAAATTTAGAATCCTGTGCAAATTTGTAGTTTCTCACCTGTGAGATCATGGTGTTCTGGTTGGTGGGTGTCCAGGCATTCAGTACGGTCTTCAGGCTGTTGGCAATGGTTTGCCTGTCTTCTGTAGAGTGTTTAAAAGTACCTGCGGTATTTACACCCTGAACCACGCGAATATCAAAAGTGAAATCAAAGTTTTTGTAAGTCATCGTGCTTACAAAGTTGCCGGTCCATTTGGGGTTAGACCTGCCAATGATGCTGTAGTTCTCGCTGCCGTCTGCATTCAGCAGGTATTTCCTGTCGCCGGGTTTCAGGTTTTGTGTGGCGGCCAGTGCAGCTTCTTTATCGCTGTACGTACCCAGCCTTGTTCTGCCGTAGAATGAACCAATGGGTTCGCCTACGCGCAGAATATTTGTCTGACCCAGGAAGTTAGGACCAGGAAAAATATCTGCATTACCATCTTTCAGTTTCAGGATTTTGTTTTTGTTGGTAGCAAAAATGATATTGGTGCTCCAGGTAAAATCCTTGGTCTGAATGTTTACCGTGTTAAGGGTAAGTTCAAGCCCGATGTTTCTTACAGAGCCTACGTTTACATACACATTTGCGTTGTTAAGACCGGCAGACCATGCAATGGGTGCCTGCAGCAACAGGTCGCGCGTGGTGCGGTTGTAGTAATCCGCGTTCAGTGAAATGCGGTTGTTAAACAATCCCAGTTCAATGCCCGCATCTGCCTGTACTGATTTTTCCCATTTCAGCCCTGCATTACCCATATAATCTGGTATCAGGGTAGATTGCTGTGCACCGCCATAAACGGTAGTGCTGGGCAGCGTTTGCGGTATAGAACGGTAGTTACCGATTTCCTGGTTACCAATGGCACCGTAGCTGGCCCGCAGTTTTAAATCACTGACAATGCCGGAGCGGTTCTTCATGAAGTCTTCTTCACTGATTCTCCAGGCCGCACCTACTGAGGGGAAGAAACCAAATTTGTTGTTTACACCAAATTTGGAAGATCCATCATACCTGCCGGTGAGCGTGAAAAGGTATTTGTTGCTGATATTGTACATTACGCGACCGTAAAATGAATTCAGCGTGTTTTTGTAATCCTGAGATTCTGACGCAGACCTTACTGAGCCCGCCTGCAGGTAATCCCACTGAAAGATATCGTCTATAAAGTTTTGCGTTTCTGCGCGCATTCTTTCCTGGCTGAACTTCTGCCATGATGCACCCACCAAAGCTGTCATCTTGTGGGTTTTGGTTATTTGCTTGTTCCAGGTAAGATAGTTTTCTGATTGCCAGAAAGTATTGAAATAACTGTTCAGGTTGGCCACACCGCCCTGGTCTGCAGAAAGGTTGCGCAGGTCTTGAGATGAATAAAAATTATTCTTCTGGTTGTTAAGGTTAAAACCAAAATCAGATTTAAAATCAAGATCCTTGGTGATGTGAAACAGCAAGTAAGTATTACCCAGTGTCTGGTTTAAATTAATCAGTGTATACCTGTTGGTGGCAATATGCACGGGGTTAGGGCCGCC
>DATJGC010000426.1:0-16595 GCA_035495345.1 Chitinophagaceae bacterium
CCGCCGCGCTTACTATAAAATCAGCCTGATACAGGGCCGCAACCGGGCAGAGTATGCAGACAAGGTGATACCCATCGAGAAAAATGCGCTGTTGTTTGCCACGCCAAGGATACCTTATCATTATGTGCCGCTGGATGAGAACCAGGCCGGCTATTTCTGCATTTTCAGCCCGGATTTTATGCTGCCGTCAAAGAGTGGTATGTCGCTGGAAGACTTGCCTTTGTTCAAACCAGGCGGTTACCCGGTATTTCAGCTCTCAGACCATGCCGCAACAGAATTGCACGCACTATTTATAAAAATGGCGGCGGAACTCAGTTCGTCCTATGCTTTTAAATATGATCTCCTCCGCAATTATGTAATGGAGTTGATTCACTATGGACAGAAGCTGCAACCCGCCAGCGCCCTCTATCCAACGCATACTGCCGCAGAGCGGGTATCTTCGCTTTTTATTGAACTGCTGGAACGCCAGTTTCCCATTGAATCGCCCGGGCAGCAGGTTCAACTGCGTACGGCCGCTGACTTTGCAGATCAGCTGGCCGTACATGTAAACCACCTCAATAAAGTGCTTAAAGAAAATATGGGCCAAACCACCACCGCACTTATCGGCAGCCGCATTGCCCAGGAGGCGAAACTGTTGCTGAAACAAACCAACTGGACGGTTTCCGAAATTGCTTACAGCCTGGGTTTCGAGGAGATTGCCCACTTCTCCAACTTCTTCAAGAAGCAGACCGGCATGGCGCCGCTGGCCTTCAGGGCTTAGATATTTGAATTTTGCAAGTATTGGATTGATGCCCGCAATAGTCTGCCTGGCGCAACAGGATACCTTTGTTGTACAAAAAATGACACAACAATGGAAACAGAGAAAATAGCCCTTGTTACAGGGGGTAGTCGCGGCCTAGGTAAAGAAATGGCATTGCGCATTGCACAGAAGGGCATCAACGTTATTATTACCTATCATTCAAAAAAAGACGAAGCGGAAGCCGTGGTAGCGGCCATTACCGCGCTGGGAAGAAAGGCGGTCGCCTTGCCGCTCGATAGCGGGGTTACCAGCAGTTTCGATTCCTTTTTTAACCAATTGAAGGAAGTACTGAACAGTCGCTTCGCTGCCAGCAAATTTGATTTCCTGGTCAACAACGCGGGCATTGGGGTGCACGCGCCGTACGCAACAACAACTGAAGAACAGTTTGATCGATTAATGAACATTCACCTGAAAGGCGTTTTCTTTTTAACACAGAAAGCGCTGCCCCTACTGGCCGATGGCGGCGGCATCATCAATATTTCTACAGGCCTGGCGCGTTTTTCATTTCCGGGTTATGCTGCGTATGCTGCCATGAAGGGCGCTATTGAAACGCTTACCCGTTACCAGGCAAAGGAATTAGGAAGTCGTAAAATACGGGTGAACGTAGTAGCACCAGGTGCCATTGAAACAGATTTTGGTGGTGGTGCGGTGCGTGATAACAAAGAAATGAACCAGCAAATTGCGGGCATTACGGCGCTTGGGAGGGTAGGACTGCCAGAAGACATTGGAGGGGTTGTGTCATTTCTATGTAGCGAAGACGCGCGGTGGGTAAATGCCCAGCGAATAGAAATTTCCGGCGGTATGATGCTGTAACGAGAAGAAGGATTGCGCTTTGCAATGAAAGGGTTAACAGGCTAACGTTATTGCATAAGCGCAATTTTTTCTGCAATGAGTTCAAATTCCTTTGATTTGTCAATAAAAGAATCAGCACCCAGTGAGAGGCAGAGCTTTCGGTAATATTCATTGGCCTGGTTGGTAATCATGATAACTTTTATGGAGGGGTTGGTTGCTTTAGCCGTACGCAATAGTTCAATGCCACTTTTATCAGGAAGATTGATATCCAGCAGGAGAATGCCCGGTTCAGTGGTCTTCATTTGTTCAACACCATCGGTGTAACTGCCTGCGTGTTTTACCCACTCCAGGTCGGGCAGATCTTCCAGCATCGTCAGCAGCCGTTTGACAATCAGCGGAGAATCGTCTACAATCAATATCTTTTTTTTACGGCTGGTCATGGGTAGTTTTCACAAACGAATATAATTCAGCCTGGTTACCAGGCAGGTAGCTTTGCAGTGATATACAAGTAGTATAATTAACTGATTTATGTAGTTGCAGTACTACAGCATGTAGTATTTCAGAAAGTAAGTGGGGATGTGCGCTAAATGATTTTATTTTCTATTGCATACAGGGTAAGCGAAGTATTTGTTTTCAGGTTCATTTTTGCCATGATGCGCGCGCGGTAAGTGCTAACGGTGGTGCTGCTGAGAGAAAGTATTTCTGCAATCTGGCTCACTGAATTTCCGGAGGCAATCAATTTCAATACGTCAAACTCACGGTCAGACAGATACTCGTGCGGCAGTTTATCGCCGTCCTTGTCTAGCGAAACCGCCAGTTTTTCTGCCACCGAGGGGGAAATATATTTTCTTCCAGACAAGACCCTGTGAACGGCGTTAACCAGTTCTTCAGAGGCCATGTCTTTGTTAAGGTAGCCAGCCGCCCCGGCCTTTAGCACCCGTAGGGCATATTGTTCTTCGGGGTGTACGCTTAAGATTAATACGGGCAGCTTGGGGTAATATTGTTTGATCTGCTGCAGCGCATCCAGCCCGCTTCTGCCCGGCATAGACAGGTCTGTAATAATAACATCCCAGGTAGCGCCTATCACTTTCTTTATAAGGTTTTCAGCATCTGCTACTTCTTCAATGTGCACTGAAGGAAATTCTTCTGCCAGTATCTGCCGGAGTCCTTTCCGAACAACGGTGTGATCATCTGCTATTAAAATTCTCGTCATAACAATTGATTATTACATTATGCTTGTTGGAGGTTATTAAACGGTGCGGCAATGGTAACGGTGGTGCCACTGCCAGGCTTGCTTTTAATATCATACGTGCCTCCCATCATCAAAGTACGTTCTTTCATACCCAGCAATCCTAAAGTCTTTTTCTGCCCAATAGTACTGGTATCAAATCCCTTACCATTATCGGTAATCTTCAGCAGCAACTGCTGACCGGTGGCTTCCAGTTGTGCATGTACGTTAGTAGCATTGGCATGCCGCGCAACATTGGTGAGTGATTCCTGGTAGATCCTGAACAATCCAATGGCCAGGTGGGTAGGCACCTGTAAAGGGTAGGGCGGCCGTTGAAACTGGCAGCTGATGCCGGCGCGTTTTTCAAACTCTGCACTCCACCATTCCAATGCTTCTACCAGGCCCAGGTCGTCCAGTATGCTGGGCCGCAATTCTGCTGATAATTTGCGAACGGTGTTTACGGTTCCGTCAATGAAAGTTAATATCTCTTTCATTTTCTTCTCACGCTGTTGTGCGTCAATGTCTTTCTTTTTGGCCAGCCATGATATGTCCATCTTAAGGCCGGTAAGCTGCTGCCCCAGTTCATCATGAATTTCACGGGCCATGTGCGCCCTTTCCTCTTCACGCACTTCCTGCAGGTGAGAGGCCAGCTGACGGATATCCTCATATGATTTTTTCAGCAATGCTTCGGCCTTTGTCTTTTCTGTTATATCGATGCTGAGGCCCAGCCATACCGGCTTGCCTTCATAGATGATTTGGTAATTAAAGATCTCTACGTAGATGATGCTGCCATCTTTTTTCTTGTGCCGCCACTGCAAAGATGCACCATAGGCAGGGGCGGGCTGCTCTTTATCTATGAACGGCAGCTCCATGTCTTCCGCCGGGCGCAGGTCCATAGAATTCAGCCGCAGAAATTCTTCCCTCGAATAACCGTATTGTTTCAATGCAGATTCATTCACATCCAGGATATTCAGTTCCGGTATGGAACTCATCCACATGGGCATGGGGTTGTTTTCAAACAATAACCGGTATTTATGTTCTGAACGGCGCAGCTGCTCATCTGCCAGTTGCTGGGCGGTTACATCCTGCGTGGTACCGGCCAGTCTTCTTGCGCTGCCATCTGCATTTTTTTCAAGCTCCGCAATGGCATGTACGTATTTAATAATACCCCCTGGCCCAACAATGCGGTGTATCAAATCCATCTTCTTTCTTCCCTCCATTACATCAGCAATGGCTGCTTCAAACGCCGCACGGTCTTCTGGGTGTACCGTTTCAAAAAGTGTTTCATAGCCGTTTGGCAACCGGTCTGCTGGCAGCCCGTAGATACTATAGATCTCATCTGATAAAAAGATTTCTTTACTGAGAACATTCATCTCCCAGTGACCGAGTTTACCCTGCGCCTGCGCCTTGCGGTACCTTGCCTGGCTTTGCAGCAGAATTTCTTCGGCCCGTTTCATTTCAGTAATATCCTGCACAACGCCCATGGCCTTTCTGAACCTGCCGTTTTCAAATACGGTATCAATGGTGGTATGCGCATACCTTATTTCTTCATCGCCTTTAAAAAAGCGGTATTCATCTTTTAGGCGCTGTTCTTTTTCCTGCAGGTTTTTAAATACTTTTTTCACCTTGGCCACATCAGGCGGAAACAATCTTTCAAAAAATGTTTCCAATGAAATCGGCTGGCTTTTATCCATTCCATGTATGCGGTACATAGCATCAGACCATTGTATGCCATTGGTAAGCGCATCATACTCCCAGCTACCAAACTGCCCAATTTCCTGTGCGCGGGAAAGCATCTTTTCATTATTGCTTAAGCGTTCGGCGGCGTGCCGGCGTTCGGTAATGTCACGGTAATTAAGTACAATGGCGTTTACATAGGCCTCTTTCAGCAGGTTGTTATAGCTGCACTCCAGCCAGCGATAGCTGCCATCAGGCATTTTGTGCCGATGTTCTGTCACCACAATGCTGGCAGGTTCATTTATTACAGCCCTGAAGGCGGCGGTTACACTTTCCAGGTCTTGTGGATGCACCAGGTCGCTCCGCCTGGTACCAATGAGCTCGTCATAACTGTAGCCCAGTATCCGGTTGCCAGACGGACTGATGTCTACAATACTGCCATCAGCATCTACCAGTGTTAACCCGTCTGTGCTATTGCGCAACAATGCCCTGAACCTTTTTTCATTGTTGATGACCTGCTCTTCTGCCTTGCGTATGCGGGTTACATCTACCATGGCGCCCACCATGCGGTAGGGCCGGTCTTGCGCATCGTAAATAATATTGCCGCGGTCTAGCACAAACACCGGCGTACCGTCTGCTTTTAAAAAACGGTATTCATCTGACCAGTAGGGTTGTTTGTTCTCAATGGCAAGGTTAATGCCTGCTGCCACGCGGCTTCTGTCTTCAGGATGTATGCCGTTGTACCTTGAGCTTACGGGCGTTACTTCTTCCATGGCATACCCAAACTGGGTATGGTAATTCTTATTCCACCAGATGGTATGCTGCACAAGATCCCAATCCCACACGGCATCATTGCTGGCATTGGCCACCAGTTGAAACCGTTCATTGTACGCATTGATTTTTGCTTCGGCCTTTTTCTTTTCCGTAATGTCTCTGATAAAGACTGAAATACCTTCCGGCGAAGGATACACATGGTTCTCCTGCCAGAGATCCAGTGGCGGGTAATAATCAGTATTGTATTGGTATTGCTGTTCTTCAAATGCGCGCATAAATATCTGGTAGGTGGCAGAGCCCACTGCATCCGGGAAAACCTCCCATACATTGCGCCCAAGGAGCGATGCAGGATCCTGCTTCACCAACTCACCCGCTTTTTGATTTACGTAAGTATAGCACCAGTTACGGTCAAACGCAATGAACCCGTCTGATATGCGTTCAAAGATGCCCGTTAGTTCGGCCGTTTTTTGCTGCACCTTTTGTTCCAATGCCTCATTAAACTTTATGAGCTGCTCTTCTAACGCACGGCGCTCAGTAATGTCCCGGTGCAATGTAACATAGCCTGTAACCGTTCCATTCTCGTCTACAATGGTGGTGCTGGAGGCCAGAACATATTTTGGGGCCGTACGGTGGCTCTTGTACAATGATTCTGTCTGGAAAAACCCTTTTTGTTTAAGCTCTATCAGGATCTTTTCACGTTCTTCCTGTGTGAAAGGGCTTTTCACCAGGGAGGCAAAGTGCTGGCCCACGGCTTCCTGGCTGGTATATCCGTATAATTTGTGTGCTGCCTCGTTCCAGCTCTTCACTACAAATTGGGTGTCTATTGAAATAATGGCATCACTGGCCTGTTCTACCAACCTGGACAGATATTTTATGGCTTCCTGTTTCTCCCGTTCTTTGGTAACATCACGTACAATCTTTGCAAAACCCTTTAACTGGTTTGATTCATCTTTCAATGCGGTAATGATGGTATTGGCCCAAAACAAGGAACCGTCCTTTCTTACCCTCCAGCCCTGTGTTTCCAGGTGGCCGGCACTGGCGGCTGCTTCCAGTTCCTTTGCGGGCTGGTTTTTCTGTACCTCCGCCTCCTGGTAAAAGAGAGCCATGTTTTTGCCTATTACATCCGCTGGCTCATAACCTTTAATGGCTGTACCGCCGCCGTGCCAGGTAAGCACCTTGCCATTGGTATCTGTGGTATAAATAGCATAGTCTTTAACGTTAGTGAGCAAAAGGCCCAGCTGTTCCTGGCTCTCGGTAAGTCTTCTTTGTGTTTTTTTAAGTACCCGGAAATCTACCCTTGCGTTTTGAATGATGATGATGACAAGTACCAACACAATGCCCACCAGCCAAAGCATGAGCTTGTCTAGGTGGAGGCCTGAAAGCTGGAAAGTTTCTTTACGTTTTGCCAGCAATGCATTTTCCGCATCCTCTATTTCTTTTAAAACCTGTTGCTGGCGCGGCAGGTATTTATTTTGCCTGAAACTGTCTACCAATGCCGCTGCCTGTGCAAAACCGCGTTCCTTACGCAGGGCTACCAATCGCGCCGCTATGGCCGCGGTTGCACCAATGTATTGTTGAAGACTGTCTATCCGGCGTTGTTGCGATGCGTTATCAGCCGTAAGCCTCTTTAACGTAGCAATGGATGCCTGTACCGCAGTATCTCCCTGTTGCAGTTGCAGCAGGTAACGCTGCTCTCCGGTAAGCACAAAATCACGTACGGTAATTTTGTTTTCTACGGTGGCGGTAGAAAGCTTCTGCGTCTGGTAAAGCACTTCATTGGTATGCGCCACATAGGCAGCCGTGGATTTTACCTGGTTGGATTGCTCCAGCAGGATAAAAACCACGCTTATGATGGCGGTTAGAATGAGGAAGATGACAATTTTGAGCGACTGACCTGTGAGTGGATGCATATGTGTTTATAGAATGACAGCAATGGTTAAGCCGTGCTTGCAGGTTTTGTTGCAAGGGCTTTCTTGTTAGCAGGTGGAGTATAGTCTGACACAATTTGAGTTATAAGTTACATCAATTTTCAATTCAATGCTGTTGTCAAACTTCGGAATAAAAAAGGAAGGTAAATGCTAGGTGTTTTCTATTACTATCTCCAGCCCGGCTTTGCGCGGACTTTTCCATTGGGCTATGACCAGGAAGATCTGGGCCGCCGCGATTGTAAAACTGGCACGCATTTTAATTGAGTTTGCTTAGTATAACCTGCAAACACCATGAATATGAAAAAGCAAACCTTTTCAATTGTATTGTCGCTGCTATTGCTGGTGGCTGCCAGCCTTTTTGTATCATTTACACAGGTAAGAGGTGGTACCGTGGGCGGTAATGTAAATCCGCCCGAGGGAGGCTTGCGTGCCTTTCTTTTTTCGGGTAAAGACACGCTTTCTGTAAATGTATCCAGTGGCAATTTTCAATTTACCAAAGTGCCGTCCGGCACGTACAAATTGCTGGTAGAAGCTGCGCCGCCGTATGGCAATGCAGTGAAGGAAGGCATCAGGGTATTAGAAGGAGAATTTACGGATGCCGGTCAGATTGAGTTGAGAAGATAGGCTTCCTATTGCACGATGACACCAGCGGATTGACAATGCTTATTTTTTCAGGCGGTACTTCCTGTTTACTTTGGGACTGTTGAAATATTCATTCAGTTCCTCTTCCGTCATATTATTGGCAAGTTCCAGGGGTACATCTATGAGTTGTATCTGGGTTTGCTTCAGTTCATCTTTCAGCTTTGCCGTTTTTTTCACCAGGTCGGGGTCGCGTTCGCCCACCAGTGCATTGTCCCTGACCATGTATTCAAGTCTTTTGATAGACCCACGCACCAGCGAAGCCTGGTTTTGATCAAACACCTTTTGCGGGGCAATGGCCTCCTTGATGGGCACCAGGGATATACCCACGCTGGGGAGAATTTGTCCGGTCTTTTGCGTGCTGCTGTTAGAAGATGAAGCCAGGATACTACCTGTGAGTGCGGTGGTTGAACCCGTGATATCAAAAGTAGTACGTGCGTTTTTGGTGCTTTTCACACGTTTGTCCAGTTGCAGAAAAGTGTATTTTAATTGCAGCACATAGGTATTAACATTTTTTACCGCCAGCCGGTAGTCTTCTTCTGCCAGCGGGTAATTGAGTGCATCACGTACAACAATGCGCACCGTAGCGGTATCGCGTACCTGGAACTTATTAACGCCCACAAAATTGAGCACCAGTATTTTTATTTTGGCGGAGTCTGACTCTTTTACAAAATCAAAGGGCGGCATCCAGGTAAAATCATCGTCGCACTTTTTCACCAGCGTAAAATTCTTCAGTGGCCGGTTGGCAAAGAAGGTGATGTTTTCTATGGGGAAGCTGCCGTTTTCACACTGCACTTTAAAGCTAACGGTATCGCCTTCATCTACTATCAGCGTGGAACTAACGGAAGGTTTTACGCGAGACGCAATGATGTCTGTATTATAAAAGACCATCGTAAAAAAAGTGTCTACTCTTTCTTTGGGATCAGAAAGATTCTGTACACCAATATTTACTTTGTATTCTACATCATACTTTAATTTGCCCGAAAGGAAAAAAGATTTCTCAGCCTTAAAGGTGAGCATGCCATCATCTTTATTGATGCGCAGTCCTACCGGCGAGTTGCGTAAGAACCAGTAATACTTCGACTCCTCCTTATTAATTTCCAGGTTATAGGTAAGTGTAGAATCCGAATGAATGGTGAAGTAGGGGTTTAAGTTGGTGATGCGCAGGGGCTGCACAACAGAATCTACTGCGGGTACAGTATGTGGAAGGGTATCCTGCTGCGCATAGGTGGTAAAGGAAGCTATCAAACATAACATTGAAAGAAGCCTGGCTGGTATTCTCATGCTTGAATGTTAAAAGTTTGTTTATGCGTGCAATATTAGTCCATTTTAATCTAACCTGCCAGTGCTGTTAACAGCTTTTAACCATTTTCTATGTCTTTCAATTGTTGTTGCAGCTGCAGAAGATAGTGGCCATACAGCTTCCGTATATACCATTTGGAAATAAAAAAAATAAATACAGACCAGCCCACAATAAATGCAATACCGGCGTAGAGCATTCCTTCAGACCAGGCAAATTGTTGCAGCAAACCATTACTGGATAATTCAACATAGCCAATAAGCAGGCCAAAACAATAAATCACCGGCAGCATACCCAGGGAGATGGCTGCATACAGCTTTGTAAACCGCGTCACAATGTCAATTACCTGTTGTATATTTTCTTTTACCGGTGCGGGAAACTGTTCATAGAAGTTGATGCGCCGATGCAATAGCAGCAGGTAAGCGCTAAAGGCAATGCACAATACCCAGGTAGCCATGCAAAACAAGTGTACCAGCAACCGGTGGTACAGTAACCAGCATGCCACCGCCCCCAGCGCAAATAATATAAATGCACTCAGTTCAAACCAGATACTTCTTTTGATACGCTGGATAACCGATTGTGTTTGCTTACCAAGCATATCTTGCAGTGAGGCGCTGCTGCGCAGCTCCATTTCCTGTTCAAGCGCTCCGTTCATAAGCGTTTTTATATCGTCCAGTTCCATAGTCGGTAATTGGTTTTAAGCGATCGTTTTTACGGCTTGTTTTAATTTGGTCTTTATACGGTTCATTTTTACCGCCACGTTATTGGGCGTAATACCCATCATTTCACCCATTTCATTATAGTTGTAGTCTTCCAGGTAGAGCATCACCAGGGCCTTGTCTACCGCTGATAATTGTGCAATGGCCTGGTGCATCACCGTTAGCTGTTCCTGCTCAGTGGTATCGTTGTAATCTGCCGCCTGCATCATTTGGTGGGGCAGGGGAGCGGTGATGGGCTGTCTTTGTTCCTTCCTGAAAAAAGTTATAGCGGTGTTCAGCGCTACCCGGTAGAGCCAGGTAGAGAACCGGGCTTCTCCCCTGAACTGCGGGTAACTCTTCCAGGCCGCCAGCATGATTTCCTGGAAAAGGTCTTTTCTATCCTGCGGGTCTTGCATGTACAGGCGGCAGACCTTGTGAATGATCCGCTGGTGGGTTCCTATCAATGATATGAAGCTGCTTTCTTCGGGCATGCCCCTGCTAGAATGCTTTGTTTAAAGAATAAAAAACAAGCCAATCCGCCCTTTTCAGTGACAGCATGCAATGGCTGTGCGGTATGAGTCGACTTTCTCGGCTAAATATTACACATAAAAATAACCCCATTGTGGAAACAACGGGGTTGTAAATCAAAACCAACTGCTTATGAAAATTTATTGGCACTGCCCCTGGCAGTAGGCCGTATATTATTGAATGGCTATTTGTTTGGCAGCTTCTTTCAGTTCTGGCTTCTTTGGCAGGAACAGCTTTAAAAGACCATTCTCATATTTTGCCTGTATAGCAGCCACATCAATCTTGTCATCAAGGCTGAAGCTGCGTTTGAACGACTGCAGGCCAAATTCTTTGCGAATGTTTTTTACATCGTCTTTTTTGGCTTCTTCCTTCTTTTCGTAGCTGATGGTAAGCAAGCCCTTGTCTGCATTAATGGCAAAATCTTCTTTGTTTCTGCCGGGGGCATTCAATTCTACATGATAGGCATCAGCGGTTTCGGCAATATTTACCGGGGGAAAATTAAGTCCGGCCTTATCAGTAAAGCCAGAGAAATCATTGAACAGCTCATTAAATACGCTGTTGAAATTAACGGGTCTGTAGTTGTTTTTTACGAGTGTCATAACCATTGCTATTTTTAAGTTTTAAATGTATTGTGAACAGCGAGTATTTTTCAAACGGCGTACCAGCCGCTTTTTTACGCCAAATGCTGACGTTACTGCTGGCTTTAACAATTATAAGCAGACAAAATGACGCTAAAGCATACCACGTAGTGACAAATAAGCAGTCTATCGGTTCTGTTTCCGTTTAACTGAACTTTTTGTATAATTTTGTGTTGCTAAACAAACGAAAACACTATGTATCCAGCAGAAATTGTTATACCGATGAAGGAAGAGCTGACGGAGAACGGCTTTGAAGAACTGGTAACCGCCGAAGCCGTTAATAACCAGCTCTCGCAGAAAGGAACTACGCTTGTAATGATCAATTCAGTATGTGGTTGTTCTGCAGGTTCGGCCCGTCCCGGCGTGCTGATGGCCGTTCACAATACCGCCAAGAAGCCAGACCATCTTGCAACCTCTTTTGCAGGTTTTGATATTGATGCCGTAAAAACGCTTCGTCAGCACCTGTTGCCTTATCCTCCCTCTTCACCCGCCATCGCCTTATTTAAAGATGGTCAGTTGGTGCACTTTATAGAGCGTCATATGATTGAAGGAAGGCCAGCGCAGATGATTGCCCAGAACCTCATGAGCGCTTTTGAAGAATATTGTTAACCGTCTTTCCGGTAATAGTAAACCTGCTTTTCGGAGCAGGTTTTTTGTTGCCTTGTAGTAGCCGATCCTTTGTTTGTCTGTCTCCTGACAGCGCAATGACCGGCGAGCGCTTCTATTACACAAATTTGCCCTAACATTGCATTCAATTCAAATTTTTCATTTCAACTAAGCAGCACCCATGTATCCTAACCTGTATTTTCTTGTGCGAGATTGGTTTGGTGCCGACCTGAAAGGACTTCGTTTTGCCAATATGTTTGGGTTAATGGTGGCCATTGCCTTTATCTGCGCCGCAGTGGTGATAGGCGCCGAACTCAAACGCAAGAGCAAAGAAGGACTGCTGCATTTCCAGGAAGAGAAAATAACCGTAGGCAAACCTGCCAGCATCGGCGAACTGATCATCAATTTTCTATTGGGTTTCCTGTTTGGCTATAAAGTGATAGGTGCTTTTTTTAGTGACCCCAATGGCGATATGCAGCAGTTTATGCTTTCCACCCAGGGCAATCTGCTGGCGGGTATACTGCTCGGTTTGCTCTTTGCCGGACTTAAATGGCGCGAAGCCAACAAGCAGAAATTGGCCCGGCCCGAAGAACGCAGCATCCGCGTTTGGCCGCACGACAGGGTAGGAGACATTATTTTGCTGGGTGCCGTATTCGGATTCCTGGGTGCGAAGATTTTTGACAACCTGGAAAACTGGGACCGGTTTATAAAAGACCCTATCGGTAATTTGCTTTCGCCCAGTGGACTGACCTTTTACGGCGGACTCATTTGCGCAGCGCTGGCCATTTGGTGGTATGCAAAAAAACACGCCATCGGCTTCTGGCACCTTAATGATGCAGCCGCTCCTTCGCTGATGCTGGCTTATGCGGTTGGGCGCATGGGCTGCCAGATAAGTGGTGATGGCGACTGGGGTATTCTCAACAGTGCCTACGTATCTGACCAGAACGGCCGGGTGTTTGCCGCCACCGGAAACCAGTTTCAACAACAACTGCAAGCCAACAAAGATTTTTTTGTAAGGCAGTTTGATAGCCTGGAAAATGTGAAGCATGCCTATTTTAAAGGCGTGAGCTGGCTGCCCGATTGGTTCTTTGCTTATACCTACCCGCACAACGTAAATAAAGAAGGCATCCCTATTCCTAACTGCAACTGGGGTGAATACTGCAATGTGCTGCCCTTGCCGGTTTTTCCAACACCGCTCTACGAGATCATTGCCTGTTTTATTCTCTTTGGCATTATCTGGTCGGTACGTAAAAAGTTTACAGTACCGGGCACGCTCTTTGGCTTTTACCTGATGGTGAATGGCATTGAACGTTTCCTCATTGAAAAAATCAGGGTGAACACAAAGTACGCATCACTTCCGCTGCAGCCCACGCAAGCTGAAATCATTTCCTCCTTGCTCATCCTCACCGGCATTGCCCTCATGGTTTATTTGCCCTATCGGGCGAAGCAAAAAGATCAAGTCAAAATTCAAAAGTAAAAAGTCAAAAAGCTTTTGCTTCACTTTCAACTCAAAATTCAAAAGTAAAAAGTCAAAAAGCTTTTGCTACGCTGGTTTCACGCGGCGATGCAGCGAGGCAACGGGCGCAGTTCTCTGTTAGCTCCGTTAGTTCTGCGCGAAACAACTGGCAAAGCAAAAGCCCTTTCCCTCTTTTTTCCCCTTAGCCCTAACCCTCTGTTAGCTCCGCTCGCTCTGTGCGAAACAACTGGCCAAGCAATAGCCTTTTCCCTCTTTCTCTCTTAGCCCCCTCTTTGCCCCATCCTCCCCACGCACCGCTCATCCCAAAACAAGGGCTTTTTGTAACCCAGGGATACGCTCGCACGTCCCACACGCATAAAAAATACCACCGGTTAAATAGGAAATCCGCCTTCTGACACAAAGCAATGTTCTTTGTATAGCATAGTACCTACTTTTGGAATGTAATAATAAAGACAAAGTACCAACCAATATAAAAACACCACTTATGAGCAAAATTTTTAGCCTTTTATGCCTGATGATCGTTTCCTGGAGCTTACAGGCGCAGCAAGGCAGCGGCAAAATTACCGGCCAGGTGCTGGATCAACAGCAGAAAACCGTGGCCGCCGCCACCGTTACCTTATTAAAGGCGAAGGATTCTGCTGTTGTAAAAATGAATGCCGCGGCCAAAGACGGCAGCTTTGTTTTTGAGAATATCGCCAACGGCAGCTACCTGGTGGCTGTTTCTTCCGTGGGATACAGCAAAGCGTTTTCTCCGATCTTTGAAATAAATGAAAGTAAATTGGATGTGGCGCTGAAAACCATTTCATTAGCTCTAGCCACAAAAGACCTTACAGCCGTTACCGTTACGGGCAGAAAGCAGTTGATTGAGCAGCATATTGATAAAACCGTTGTTAATGTAGAGGCAGCCGCCTCTAATGTTGGTGCTACAGCGCTGGAAGTATTAGAAAAATCGCCCGGTATTACGGTAGACAAAGATGGCGGCATCAGCCTGAAGGGAAAACAGGGCGTGCAGGTTTTTATAGATGGAAAGCCATCTTACCTCAGCGGCGCAGAGCTGGTGAACCTCTTAAAGAATATGAGCGCCAGCCAGCTGGAGCAAATTGAAATTATGACCAACCCACCGGCAAAGTATGATGCTGCCGGTAATTCGGGCATCATCAACCTTCGCACAAAGAAAAATAAGGCAAAGGGTTTTAACGGTAGCGCCACTGCCGGTTACTCTCAGGGTGTTTACTGGCGCACCAACGAAAGCCTGAACCTTAATTACCGCAATGCTGGCTACAATGCCTTTCTAAATTACAATTACAGCAAAAACAATAGTTACCAGCAGCTAGACATTCACCGTGTATACCTGCAGCCGGATGGCACAACCGTAAAGGCGATGTTTGATCAGACCGCCTTTATGCCCCGCAGCAATACCAATAACAGCCTGAAACTGGGTATGGATTTCTTTGTAAACAAAAAGACCACCATTGGTTTTGTAGCCAGCGGTTTCATCAATCCGGAAGATCAGCGCAATTACAATACCTCGTACCTCAAAGATCCGAATGCCGTGGTAGACTCCATTGTTCAATCGAGCAGTACAGACAGGAACAAATGGAAGAATGGTGCCCTCAACCTTAATTACCGCAAGCAGTTTGATTCTACAGGCAGGGAGCTTACGGCAGACCTCGACTATTCTACCTATGCTGCTGCCAGTCACCAGTACTTTATCAATGGCACCTATACACCGCAGTGGCAGAAAAAAGGACAAACAGATTTAAAAAGTGTATTGCCGGTAGACATCAATATCTATTCAGCCAAGATGGATTATACGCATCCGCTTAAAAAAGGCGCAAGGCTTGAAACCGGTATCAAGAGCAGCTATGTAAATACAGACAACGCTGCAAACTATTTCAACGTTGTTGGCGGCAATGATTTTATAGACTATGATAAAACCAACCGCTTCCAGTACAAGGAAAATGTAAACGCTGCCTATGTAAACTATAACCGCCAGTTTAAGAAATGGGGTATACAGGCAGGCTTGCGTTTTGAAAACACTAACTACAAAGGTCACCAGTTTGGTAATGCGCAGCGCCCGGGTTCTGATTCATCTTTTAGTAGAACCTACAACAATCTTTTCCCAACGGCTTTCCTGAGTTATAACCTTAATAAGAATAACCAGTTTGGGCTTTCTGTTGGCAGAAGAATAGACAGGCCGGCCTACCAGGATCTGAATCCCTTCCTTTTCTTCTTAGACAACTACACCTATGGATCGGGCAACCCGTTTTTAAAACCGCAATACACCAATAATATAGAGCTGAGTCACACTTTCAAAGGATTCCTGAATACCACCGTAAACTATAGCGATACAAAGAATTTCTTTACTGAAACATTTGAACAGAAAGACTATGCCACCATTGTACGGCAGGGAAATATCGGTCAGCGCCAGAATGCAGGCATCAGCATGAGTGCACAGGTAAAACTGACCAAATGGTGGAGCAGCAACCTCTATGGCAATTACAACTACAATTATTTCAAGGGCCAATTATACGGCGAGCAAATTACCATCAGTGCTTCCAACGTGCTGTTCAATGTAAACAACCAGTTTAGTTTTGGCAAAGGCTGGAGTGCAGAACTGAGTGGCTTCTACAGAACCAGGGGTATTGAAGGCCAGATAGCCATCATGCCGCTCGGACAGGCATCTGCCGGTATCTCCAAACAAATCTTAAAAGGTAAGGGAACCGTTAGGGCAAACATCCGTGATATATTTTATACCAGCGGTGCCAGGGGAGAGATCAACTTCCAGCAAACGCAGGCCCGCTTTGAAAATACCCGCGATTCTCGCGTAGCCGGCATCTCGTTCAGCTATCGTTTTGGAAAGCCGCTGAAAGGACCGCAAAACAACCGGAAGAAAGGTGGTGCAGACGATGAACTGAACCGTGTAAAAGCCGGGGGTAATAATTAAACGGCCAGCGGCAGCAATCCAAACGGCATTTTATAAACGATACGTGGGGTAGCTGGGGCAATGTTGCAACATTTAACAGCGGACAGTCGCACTAGATAAGTTTACACTGTTTTTCGTAATGGATTACAACCGCTTGTGTATTGAATAGCTTTTTGTTCCCTTCATCCAGAATTCAGTATAAAAAACAATTGCTGTTACTCAATTTTGCGCAATTATTAGATACCAGGGCATAAAAATTACTGCAATGAAAAGAATTACTACCATTATTACCATTATTACCTTATCCCTTTTTTCATCTTCACTTTGGGCACAGGAAAAAACCGGCAAGATTTCCGGCAGCATCACAGACGCCGCCCAAAAACCACTGGAAGCTGCTACTGTGCAGTTGTTGAAGGCAGAAAGTAAAGCACTTGTAAAGGCTGCTGTTACCAATAAGCAGGGTCAGTTTGAAATTGAAAAACTGGCCGCGGGTAAATACCTGCTGTCTGTGAGCGCAGTTGCCTTTATGGCAAAAACAACGCCCGTAGAACTTACGCCAGACAATATGCAAATCAGTTTACCGGA